>CABHPA010000071.1 GCA_902168245.1 Candidatus Melainabacteria bacterium | reverse complement strand
GGCCATGACCATTCAATTCTGCTTTTGCGTGTAACCTCCCATTCTTGTCCACCCATGGGAAATGATCAAGCCGCTCCCCCGGAGAGGGGGACGGTGGTGCCGTAAAGATTTATTGAGTATTGCAACCTGCAATATCACCCTCTGGAGGGATACCCAAATATCCTCACTTTCTCAAGAATAGATATTTGTGTAATACGAGATGATGCTTACAGGACTGTTAAAATACTGTGTTCTATACACTGTGGATATAATTTTGGAATTGAGTCGATAGGAGCTATTCTTATATAAGAAAGTAAGGCATAAGGTGTAAAAAGTATTTAACAATCCCTATATACAAAGGCAATTTGCCTCTTTGGGTTGTTTTTATTTAATTAGCGTAATTATATCCCCTCTAGATAAGCTAGCCAGTGATGGAGGAGTGCCCAAATGGCTAAAGTTTTGATCTCAATGCGAGAAGATTTTCTGGACAAAATTGACGAGATTGCCGATATGGAACAACGGACCCGCAGTGAGCTGATCCGACAGGCGCTGCGCGTGTATATGCGTCGCCGTAGTCCCAATGCCAGCCTGATCGACTCGATTCTTCTGGAATAACGGAAGCGCAATACCCCCATCCGAATGAAAGGAGCCTATAACAATGGCCAAGTCATCCAAAAGCACCAGAGTGCTGATTTCCCTGCCGGAGAAATTCCTGTCGGAGATCGACCTGCTGGCTGATGAGGAGCAGCGTTCACGCAGCGAACTGATTCGGGAAGCGTTGCGGAACTACATTCGTCAGCACGAAGCGGACGGTTACAAAACCCAAATCATAGAATAACAAGCGCAACAGACTGATTGAGAGTCTGCACTTCCAAGAGAGATTATTGTGTAGCCTGTGTAAAACGAAACGCAATATAAGAAAAATAGCCTGTATAGCATGTTGGTTGATATAGAAGTCGAGCGAACCCCCAGTCTCAAGGCATTGAACTAAGGGCTTACTGAATTCTGTCGCTGCAAAATGCGCTGAATGGCCTGTTTGTTCTCGTTGGTCAGCGGGTTGCGGGTCTGTCTCGCTTCCGTAAAGTTCGGGAACGGTTGCTCCTTCCCGCCCGTCACCAGGCTGCCCTGCACCTGGGTATCGTACAGGGGCGCCATATAAGCGGCCTTGGGCGTTACATACAGCAATTCCCGGCTCATTTGCCGGGAAATTCCGCTGAAAGCCTGTAGACTGTCGCTGTCCGCAAATACGGACGGCGTCACGTTGCCAAGCTGGTTTTGCCGAACGGAGCGTTCCCAACTGGCCGCCCAAACCATCGGGAAATCCGGCTTTTCGGCGTCAAAAATCTGCAAGCGGCTATGCACGAAGTATTTCATATGCTTCGGCGTGTCGTCGGTCATCAGGCTTTTCACTTTTTCCATCAGCCCGGTGGAGGCGTCCGGGCGGCCCAGGTCCAGGTCAGCTTCCACAAATACCACGCGGGACACGCTTTGCCCGTTCAGGCTGAGCTGTTTGAGCAGATAGTCCAGTGCGGTCGGTTCCGGTCTGCCCGCCTTGCGGTAGTAGGCCATCACCTGATCGTACACATGCCCCAGCCCTTTAATGCGGAGTTCATCCACGGTGTAAATGGGGTTGTATACCTTGGTTTCCGGTACTTTCTGTTCCATGCGAATCGCGTATTCGCGGGCAAACACCAGCGGCAGGTCGCCAAAGGCGGTTTCATTGCCGTGTTTTACCACCGCGAAAACGGCAATTCCCGGCAACGGGGAGTAACTGATGGGCTTAATGGCCTTTTCGCTTTCAAACGGATTGCTCAGCCCCAGATTGGCGAATGAAAAACGGGGCTTTTGCGGCGGCTTGCTTTCCACCGCCGGAATTTCCGCATGAGGCTCCAGTCTGGGCTGGGGCTGATCTTCGGTTTCCTGCGCTTTTTGGGAAGGGGCGCTATTAGCCTGTTGCTTGGGTTGCTCCGCTGGCGTTTGGGGAATCAGCGGTTGCAGCCCTGAAGGCTCCGGCTGGGCAGGCTGAAGCGCCTGTTCCGGCGCGATTGAGGTCGGTTCGCCCGAATCCAACGCGGGCTGGTTGGCGGGCAGGGCCGTTAATTCAGAAATGGGCGTAATGCCCGACGCGTTGCTGGCCGGTGAGGTATCCAGCGAAGGCAGTTCCCCGTTGGCGAAAGCGGCGCGGGGTAACAGGCAAAGGCATAAGGCAACGGGCAGAATCCGGCTGGCGAATCGCCACAGGCGTTTGTCCGGTTGGGGCATCGGTTTTCCCTCGCGCGTTGGGTGTTGCTGACAGGGTGGGCGCGGCGTTGGGACGCCGGGCGGATGGAGTCCATTCCTTGATTATGGCCTTTGTCTGGCGCAAAATAATCAGGAAAATAGTTGATTTCTTGAGAAAAGCTTCCGCCCACCATGATTGAACGTTATACCCTCCCCGAAATGGCCGCCCTCTGGACTCGCCATGCCGTCTTTGAAACCTGGCTGAGCGTGGAGCTTGCCGTGCTGGAAGTACAGGAGCGCATGGGCCTGGTGCCTGTGGGTATTACTGCGGATGTGCGCGCCAAGGCCGCTTTTGACATTGCCCGCATCGACGAAATTGAAGCCGAGGTGCGGCACGATGTAATCGCCTTCCTCACCAACGTGGCTGAGCATGTGGGGGAAAATTCCCGCTTTGTGCATATGGGAATGACCAGTTCCGACCTGATTGATACCGCACTGGCCCTGCAAATCCAGAAATCCGGGCAGCTGATCCGCGAAAAGCTTTCCACGCTGATTGACACCGTGCGCCGCAAAGCCGTTGAGCATCGGGACACGGTGATGGTGGGCCGCTCCCATGGCATTCACGGCGAGCCGATTACCTTTGGCCTCAAGCTGTTGAACTGGCTGGATGAGTTGGAGCGGCAGCAAAAGCGCCTTGATGACGCGCTGGAGGAAAACCGGGTGGGGCAAATCAGCGGGGCCATGGGGTCATATTCCAACATTGATCCCGCTGTGGAAGAACAGGTATGCGCCCTACTGGGACTGAAAGCGGCTAGAACCTCCACCCAGGTGATTTCCCGCGATATCCACGCCCAGTTCTTTATGGCGTTGGGTTCCCTGGCTACCACCATTGAGAAATTCGCGGTGGAAATCCGCGCCTTGCAGAAAACCGACATTCTGGAAGTGGAAGAGGGCTTCGCCAAGGGGCAAAAAGGCTCATCGGCCATGCCGCACAAGCGCAACCCGGTCAGTTCCGAGAACCTGACCGGCCTGGCCCGCCTGTTGCGTTCCTATATCACCCCCGCGCTGGAGAACGTGGTGCTTTGGCACGAGCGGGACATCAGCCACAGTTCCGTGGAGCGGGTGGTGTTCCCCGATGCGTTCATTCTGGCGCATTACATGCTGAACCGCTTTAACAACGTCATGAATGATTTGATCGTCCACAAAGACAACATGCGCAGCAATATGAACCGCTTTGGCGGGATTATTTTTTCCCAGCGGGTGTTGCTGACGCTAATTGACAAGGGCTTGAGCCGTGAAGACGCCTACCGGCTGGTGCAGAAAAACGCACACACCGCCTGGAATGTAGCGGGTGGAGACTTTAAGGCCAACCTGCTGGCGGATGCCGAGGTAACCGCCCGGCTTACCCCGCAAACGGTAGAAGCCTGCTTCGATGTGGCGGATTATCTGCGTAATGTACCGGCTGTCTATGCCCGCTTTGGCCTATAGGTAAATCCGCCTGTAGCGCGACTGGCGGATGAGATTAAAAATGGCATAATTAGAGTTCGTCGTATGCATTCCTGGCGCAAGGACGGCTTTCCCCGCCTCCAATCAGGGGCCGCTCAGGAAAAAGAGGTTCGAATCGTATGCAACCGGATCCGGTGAACAGGCTGCTCAAAACCTCCATGTTCCTTCTGAATTGGCAGTTGTGGGTGGCGCCAGCCTTTTTCGTGGTGCTGGGCCTGGTGGGCGGACTGATTGCCGAAAAACTGCTGGTGGGCGCTATCCGCCGTTTGTTAAAGCAGGTTTCCATTGCGCTGGATGAGCATATCGCCTCGGTAGCGCGGTGGATGATTTTCTGGTTATGTGCGCTGTGGGGCGTATATATGGCCACGTTCTGCATGTCGTTTTTGCAGCCGAGTACGGTGGCGCTGGTCCGCATGCTGGTGTTTATTGTGGCCATGCTGCTGTCGATTCGGCTGCTGTCCAAGGTGGCGGTGGCGATGGTGCGGTTCTACCTGAACCATTCCAACCAGCTTAAGGCGCTGCCGAATACCTCTATTTTCGAGAATATCATCGGCTTTGGCATCTATCTGGTCGGCCTGATTATGCTGTTGCAAACGCTGGGGATTTCGGTGGGGCCACTGATTGCAGCCCTTGGCGTGGGCGGTTTGGCGGTTTCCCTGGCCTTGCAGGATACCCTGGCCAACATGTTCGCCGGAATCCAGATGATTCTGGCGCGGCAAATCCGCGTAGGCAATACCATTCAATTGGAAAACGGCCTGTCCGGGCAGGTGACGGACATTGGCTGGCGCACCACCACGCTGCGCCAGCTTTCCGGCAACATGGTGATTCTGCCCAACAGCAAGATGGCCTCCAACATTATTGTGAACTACACCAACCCCCACCCCGATCTTACCGTTTCGGTGCAGATGATGGTGCCGCTGACGGCGGATTTGCAGGCCATCGAAACCATTGCCGTGCAGGTGGCCAAAGCGGTGGGGGAAACCCTGCTGGTGGAAAAGAACGCGGCCAAGAAAGCCAAGGATTTTATGCCCCTAGTGCGGTACCTGTCCTATGGGGATTCCTGCATTCAAATGGCGGTCAATTTGCCGTTCCCCATTCCCATGGACGGCGCCCAGGTGCGGCACCAGTTGTTCAAGGCCTTGCATGCCCGCTTTGCCAGCGAAGGCATTAGCCTGCCCTTTGCCCAAAAAATTGTGCATTTGGATTTACAAGGCGGAACGGATAAACTGGTACATAAGATTACGGGCGAGGCTGACCCGCCATCGGGCTAGGTTGTCGGTTCGGCCCGGTTTTTCAGTGGTTCTTCCGGTTGTTGGTAGAGAGGAGATAGCGGCAATATGATGACTCCGCCTGTAATGCCCGGTCAGTTGCGTGTGTATCCGGGCGCCTCGTATCCGTTGGGCGCCAATTGGGATGGCATGGGCGTGAATTTCGCCTTGTTTTCCGAACATGCCGAGGCGGTGGAGCTGTGTCTGTTCGACAGCGTGGACGCCACCATTGAAACCAAGCGGATTTTACTGCCGGAATATTCCGATCACGTGTGGCACGGCTATTTCCCGGATCTGCTGCCGGGTCAGCTTTATGGCTACCGGGTCTATGGCCCCTGGGATCCTCTGCTGGGACATCGTTTCAATCCAAACAAACTGCTGCTGGATCCCTACGCCAAGTCCATTGTTCGCTTTGAGAAATGGAACGAGGCGTTATTCGGCTATCCCTTACCGGGGCCGGACAAATATCCGGCGAGCATCGATGTCGATTTGCTGATGGATGAGCGGGATAGCGCACCCTATGCGCCCCTTTGCGCCGTGGTGGACGATTCCTTCGTATGGGGGGACGATAAATCGCCCAAGACCCCCTGGCACAAAACCATTATTTACGAAGCCCACGTCAAAGGGATGACCATGCGGCATCCCAAGGTGCCGGAAGCCATTCGGGGCACCTATGCGGCCATGGGCAGCGAACCGGTGATTGAGCATCTGCTGGATTTGGGCGTGACTGCGGTGGAATTGCTGCCGGTGCATCAGCATCTGAACGATCATTTTTTAACCGAAAAATGGCTGACCAACTACTGGGGTTACAATACCCTGGGCTATTTTGCGCCGGATTTGCGGTATAGCTCATCCCGTCATTCCCACGAAGACTCTATTCGGGAGTTCAAGAGCATGGTGCGGGCCTTGCATGACGCCGGAATCGAGGTGATTCTGGATGTGGTGTACAACCACACCTGCGAGGGGAACCATATGGGGCCGACCCTCATGTTCAAGGGCATCGACAACGTCAGCTATTACAAGGTGGTTGAGGCGGATCCGCGATACTACATGGATTATACGGGCTGTGGCAACACGCTGGATGTGAGTCACCCCAGAGTGTTGCAACTGATTATGGACAGCCTGCGCTACTGGGTGCTGGAAATGCACGTGGATGGGTTCCGCTTTGATCTGGCGTCAACGCTGGGCCGGGATATTCACTTTGTGGATAAGCTCGGCTCTTTCTTCGACGTGATTCACCAGGACCCGGTGCTGTCGCGGGTGAAGCTGATTGCCGAACCCTGGGATCTGGGCGAAGGCGGCTACCAGGTGGGCAACTTTCCGGTGCTGTGGACGGAATGGAACGGCAAGTACCGCGATGCCACCCGTGCTTACTGGAAAGGGGACAAGGGGACGCTTAGCGAGATGGTGACGCGCCTGGCGGGCAGCAGCGATTTGTATTCCGCCAAAGACCCGCATGCCAGCATCAATTTTATTACTTCTCACGACGGGTTTACCTTGCATGATTTGGTGAGCTACAACCAGAAGCACAACGAGGCCAACGGCGAGCATAACTTCGACGGCGACAACCACAACATTAGCTGGAACTGCGGCGTGGAAGGCGTGACGGACGACCCTAAAATCAACACCCTACGCCAGCGCCAGAAGCGTAACCTGATGGCCACCATGCTGTTCTCGCTGGGGGTTCCCATGCTGGCCGCAGGCGATGAATTGGGCCGAACCCAGCAGGGCAACAACAACGCCTACTGCCAGGACAACGAGATTAGCTGGCTGAACTGGGAGCTGGACGCCGAGCAGAAAAAATTCTACGAGTTCGTCAAGACGGTGATACGCCTGCGCAAGGAAAACCCGGTGTTCCAGCGGCGTAAGTTCTTTATTGGCCTGACTTCCAAGGCGTACAACACCAAGGACATTATCTGGTACAACGCCAAGGGCAACGAAATGACAGAAGAGGACTGGGCCGACCCGGAACTGATGTGGGTTGGCGCATTCCTGAACGGTTCCGCCATTAACGAGATGGATGAAAAAGGCAACATGATTTGCGGCGATACCATTCTGCTGCTGCTGAACGCTTCCCATAAGCCGGTGGCCTTCCATATGCCCAAGCTCAGCCCTGGCGACATGTGGGATTTGGAACTGGAAACCATGGGCGACCTTGCGGAAGAAGCCCAGAAAACCTACTGCGGCGAAGAGCTGTACAAGCTGCAAGGCCGAAGCCTGGCCTTTTTGCGCTTGAAGCGATAAGCGGTAAAACGATCCGTAAAAAAGCCCTGTTTTAATACGCAGGGCTTTTTTTAATGCTGGGAATATGCGGATTGAACACCGATTATGTTTTGCGGTAGAAGCCGAATTGCACCGGCTTGAAGCGGGACAGCTCATGTTCCAGGGTTTCCTTGGAGCGCACGGCGTCATCCAGCTTTTTCTTCAGCGAATCGTTCTCGCTTTTGCAGCGGATTAATTCCACCACTACCTCGTCCAGACCAGACAACTTGTCGTCCAGCAGGCGGGATAAATCCTTTAAAATGCCTTCCTTCACCTGGCTGACCGCTTCCACCATGGTGGTAATGTTGTCCTTGCCGCCTGCGGCGGAAGGGCGAATGGCCTGCCCCGTCGGGCTGACGGTAGACATGTAGGCGGGCTTGCCGGTTTCGGTTTCCGGGGTGGGTGGCCTGGTTGCGCCGCTCAGGGGTTTGCCGCCCAGTTGACGGGCGATGGTGTCCGGATCTTCGCCCTGCTTTCTCATCTCATGGGCTTTTTTCAGCAACTCAATATCGCGGTGGATAAAAATCAACCGGCCGGTTTTATCGTCCTTGCGGGGGGACAGGCCCAGCATCTGGACGTAAGCCATCAGTTCCCGCTCATCCAGCCCCAGAAGCTCCATTACATATGCGAGGGTGTAGGGAAAATCCTCTGTCGTCAGGGAAGTCATGTCTCTCTAACCTGTCCTTAAAAGCTCAACACACGTTATATTAACATAAGGGATACAACCCACAAACATTTGGGGTGTTTGTTTACACTTTTCAGGAATGCCAGCCTACCGCGTGACTGCTTCCCATGAACGCTTTTGGGATGGTAGGAAGGAAAAGCCAATGCCCAGAGAAGACTTTTACTGGAGCCTTCGTCAAAGAAGCTTTCATGAAAAGCCTTTGAGGGAAAGCATGTGGGCAAGCCCCCGGCAAGGGCCATAGCCAATGCCTGTATTCCCGCTTATGCTATAATCGGGCAATATACTCGCCAAAGAGTATCGGCAGTTGTTCCTGAAAAGGCATGGGTTTGTTTGCCGCGTTCCCGCGAAACCAAATTCTGAAGACGGTTTAGTTTGATTCTAGGGAGAAGCATCAGCGGATTTTATGAAAAAGCATCAATACACTGGCTTCTGGATTCTAGTAATCCTGATTTTTCTGGCCCTGTTCATTTCCTCGCTCTTTAAGCAGGGCGATCAGCCTAGAATTAAGGACGTTGGGTTTTCCCAGTTCGTTCAGGACGTGCAGGATCATAAAATCAGCAGCGTAGACATTGCCGGAAACATTGCCTACGGAAACGGGGTGGCCCTTGCGCCTGTCGAAAAGGCCGCTTCTGAAACGTCATCCGGAAAAACGGTCGAAGTCTCCCCGCCTGTCGCCAAAGAGCCGGGCAAACAGATTCCTCCTGTCAGCCAGAAAACGACTCAGGAAGCTGGCGAGACCGGAACAGGCACCGTCAACGGAACGTTGGTTCCTCAGGCGGCCCAGCCATCCGGGCTGGTGAAGCCGCTCGCCGAGCAATATCGCACCATCATTCCGGAAGGTTCCGCTGGGGTGGGCCTGCTGGTGCCGGTGCTGCAAAAAAACAACGTGCCTTTCACGTTCAAGGAACCCAAAACCGATAGCCAGTGGCTGAGTATCCTGACCACCTTCTTTTTGCCGCTGATTCTGTTCGTGTTCATCTTCATGATCTTCCGCAACGCCCAGGGCGGTGGTTCCCAGGCGCTTTCCTTCGGCAAAAGCCGCGCCAAGATGTCCATGGACAGCAAGGTGAAGGTTACTTTCAACGATGTGGCCGGGATTGACGAAGCCAAGGCAGAGCTGGAAGAGGTGGTGGACTTCCTGAAAAACGGCGAACGCTACCAGAAGCTGGGCGCTAAAATCCCGAAAGGCGTGTTGCTGGTGGGTTCTCCCGGTACTGGTAAAACGCTGTTGGCCAAAGCTGTGGCGGGGGAGGCCGGTGTGCCGTTCTTCAGTATTTCCGGTTCCGACTTTGTGGAAATGTTCGTGGGCGTCGGCGCCAGCCGGGTTCGCGACCTGTTTGAGCAGGCCAAGAAACACGCGCCCTGCATTATCTTCGTGGATGAAATTGATGCCGTGGGCCGCCAGCGTGGCGCGGGCATGGGTGGCGGTCACGATGAGCGCGAGCAAACCCTCAACCAGTTGCTGGTTGAAATGGACGGCTTTGACCCGCATACCGGCATTATTGTGCTGGCGGCCACCAACCGCCCCGATATTCTGGATAACGCTCTGCTGCGTCCCGGTCGCTTCGATCGCCAAGTGATGATCGACCGTCCCGATGTGCAAGGCCGGGAGCAAATCCTGAAAGTACACGCCAAAGGCAAGCCTCTGGCCAGCGATGTAGACTTGAAGCTTCTGGCGAAGCGGACGCCCGGCTTTACCGGCGCTGATTTGGCCAACCTGCTGAACGAAGGCGCGCTGCTGGCCGCCCGGCACAACAAGGATGTCATTCATCAGCAAGACATCGAGAACTCCATCGACAAGGTGCTGGCAGGGCCGGAGAAGAAAAACAAGATTATGAGCGAGAAGGACAAGGAGCTGACCGCCTATCACGAGGTCGGCCATGCGCTGGTGGCGGTGATGACGCCCGGTTGCGACCCCTTCCGCAAAGTGACGATTATTCCCCGTGGCATGGCGCTGGGCCTGACGTGGACGATGCCGGACGCCGACAAGGTTCACGTGACCAAGCAGCAGTTGATTGCCACGATTGCAATGGCTTTGGGCGGTCGCGCCGCTGAAGAGGTGGTGTTTAAGGACATCACCACCGGGGCCAGCAGCGATCTGGAAAAAGTCAGTTCCATCGCCCGTAAGATTGTGACCGTCTACGGGATGAACGGCAAGCTTGGCCCCATTACCTACGGCAAGCGGAACGAGCATATGTTCATGGGTAAAGACTTTGGCACCGAGCGCGATTACGGCGAAGAAGTAGCCACGGTCATCGACCGCGAGGTAAAAGCCCTGGTGGAAGAGCAGTATGATTACGCCAAAAAGCTGCTGAACGACAACCGGGATATCGTGGACGCCATCGTGAAGGTGCTTCTGGAGAAGGAAACCCTGGACGATAAAGAGGTTGGCGATATCATTGACGAGGTGAAAGCCAGCCGTACCAATGGCTCCGGCCGTATCGCCAAGGAAAAACTGGAAGCCATCGACCATGCCCAGGATATTCCGTTGGTGATTCAGCCCAGTGGCGGCGATGACGCCTGCGCCACGGAGCCGATCAGCCATCCATCGGAGCAGAACTAGGCGGCTTCGCCCAAAACAATCACTCGACTGATTTATGAAGCTTAAAGGCGTTCCCTTTGCAAGGGGGCGCCTTTACACTATGATGGTATGCACTTGTAGCGGTAAAAGCGGAAGAGATTGTTTCCTATGCGAATGTCCAAGCTGTTAGCCCCCACCCTGCGCGAAAACCCGGCGGAAGCCGAGGTCGTCAGCCACCAGTTGCTGGTTCGGGCGGGATATATCCGTCGTCTGGCGAACGGGGTGTACAACTATCTGCCGCTCATGTGGCGCGTTTTGCGCAAAGTGGAGCAGATCGTCCGTGAAGAGATGGACCGGGCGGGCGCTCAGGAATTGCTGATGCCCATTCTGCAACCGGCGGAAGTGTGGCAGTCTTCCGGCCGCTGGGATATTTACGGCGACCTGATGATGCGCGTGAAAGACCGGCATGGTCGCGAGTATGGCTTGGCCCCCACCGCTGAAGAGGTGATTACGGATATCGCCACCAAGGAAGTGCGCTCCTATCGCCAGTTGCCAGTGAATCTCTACCAGATTCAGACCAAGTACCGCGATGAAATCCGTCCCCGCTTCGGCCTGTTGCGCGGTCGCGAGTTCATTATGAAGGACGCCTACAGCTTCCACAGCAATCAGGCTTGTATGGATCTGGAATACGAGAACATGGCCCGGACCTATACCCGCATTTTCAACCGCTGCGGACTGGAAACCCGGATGGTTCGTAGCGACAGCGGCGCCATTGGCGGTAGCGTCAGCCACGAATACATGGTGTTGACCCGCATCGCCGAAGGCGAACAGGAAAGCGGGGAGAATGACGTGTTCTACTGCGATAGCTGCGGTTACGCTGCTAACGTAGAACGGGCAGAATCCGTGCTGGCTGAATCCCACGAAGTCAGCCCGTATAATGCTACCGAAATTGTGGAAACGCCTGGGGCAGTCTCCTTGGAGATTATGCACCGCCAATTCAAGATGCATCCGGAGCTGATTCTCAAGAGCCTGATTTATATTGCCGATGAGAAAACGCCAGTGATGGCTCTCATTCGCGGGGATTACGACGTGGAAGAGGTGAAGCTGCAAAACGCCGTGGTCGCTAATGAACTTCGCATGGCCACTGCCGAAGAGGTGGATCGCCTAACGGGTGGTTCTGCTAAAGGCTTTATTGGGCCGATTGGCCTGCCGGAAAACCACGGTATCAAGATTGTGGCCGATGCCAGCGTACATGGCTTGAAGAATTTCTTTGTGGCTGTCAATCAGGTGAATAAGCACTTGGTGAATGCAAACTGGAATGTGGATCTTTCCATTCCTGCATCCTTGGTGGATATTCGCCGTGCCCGCATTGGAGATCATTGCCCGGAGTGCGAAGGCACTTTGCAAATGACCCGTGGCATTGAAGTCGGGAATATTTTCCAGTTGGGCACCAAGTATTCCAGTTCTATGAGCGCGACTTACACCGATGAGGACGGCACCGAGAAGCCGTTTATTATGGGTTGCTACGGCATTGGTGTTTCCCGCACGGCGGCGGCGGCCATTGAGCGTTTTCACGACAAGTTCGGCATCATCTGGCCGATGGCATTGGCCCCGTATCAGGCAATTGTGGTGCCGGTAAACGTGCAGGATGAAACCCAGATGCAGCTTGGCATGGATGTGTTTGAGCAACTGGAAGCCGCAGGCATCGAAGTGGTGCTGGATGATCGCGATGAGCGGGCGGGCGTCAAGTTTAAGGATGCCGACCTGATTGGGTTCCCCATTCGGATTACCGCCGGTAAAAAAGCCGCCGAAGGCCTGCTGGAAGTCAAACTGCGCGATCAGTCCGCGGCGAAGGATATCCCTGCCGCCGAGGTGCTGGCTTACGTTCAGCAGCAAATTAAAGAATGGCGTCCTTTTGCCCAAAGCGCCCAACCAACCGCCGTATAACCGTTTAGCCCTAACCTCACTTTAGGTAACCGTACCGCTATGACATCCCCCAAACGTTCCAATATCCGAAATTTCTGTATCATCGCCCATATCGATCACGGCAAATCCACCATTGCCGACCGCTTGCTGGAGTTTACCAAAACCATCGACAAGCGCCAGATGAAGGAACAGGTGCTGGATAACCTGGAACTGGAGCGGGAACGGGGCATTACCATCAAGCTGCAAGCCGCTCGGATGGATTACCAGTACCAGGGCGAGGACTACATCCTGAACCTGATTGATACACCGGGGCATGTGGACTTCAGTTACGAGGTATCTCGTTCCTTGCAAGCATGCGAAGGGGCTTTGCTGGTAGTGGATGCCAGTCAGGGCGTGGAAGCGCAGACTTTGGCGAACGTGTACCTGGCGATTGAGGCCAACCTGGAAATTATCCCGGTGCTGAATAAAATCGACTTGCCGGGCGCGGATCCTGAACGGGTGAGAAAAGAGATTGAGGAAGTGGTGGGCATCGATGCCAGTAACGCCATCCTCTGTAGCGCCAAAGAAGGCATTGGTATTGAGGAAATCCTGCAAGCCGTGGTTGAAAACGTTCCCCCGCCGCAAATTCACGCTAAAAAGCCCCTGCGGGCGCTGGTGTTCGATAGCTACTTTGACCCCTACCTCGGCATTATTACTTATGTGCGGATTATTGACGGCGAGGTGAAGCAGGGCGATAAAATCCGCTTTATGGCGAACAATCGCACCTACGATGTGACCGAGCTGGGCGTGATGAAGCCGGTGCGCCATCCGGGCCAAAAGCTGATGTCCGGCGAGGTGGGATATATCGCTGCCTCCATCAAGGAGATGGGTTCTTTTGTGGGCGATACCATCACGCTGGCCAACCATCCCGCCGATGAGGCGTTGCCGGGCTACCAAAAGGCCATGCCCATGGTATTCTGCGGCCTGTACCCGGTGAACAACGATGATTATGGCGTATTGAAGGACTCGCTGGAAAAGCTGAAGCTGAATGATTCCAGCATTACTTTTGAACCGGAGACCTCCGAGGCGTTGGGCTTCGGCTTCCGCTGCGGCTTTTTGGGCCTGCTGCACATGGAAGTCATTCAGGAGCGCCTGGAGCGCGAATATAACCTCGATCTGATCACCACCGCGCCCAGCGTAGTGTATAAGGTGTATATGACCAACGGCGAGATTGTGGAGATTGATAATCCTTCCAAGTTGCCCGACCCGGTGAAGCGCGAATTTATCGAAGAGCCTTTTGTGAAAATTAGCATGATTACGCCCAACGAGTTCGTGGGGGCGCTCATGGAGCTGTCGCAAGGGCGGCGCGGGGTTTTTCTGGGGATGAATTATCTGGATAAGACGCGGGTCAATTTGCAGTACGAACTGCCTCTGAACGAGATGGTGAGCGATTTTTACGATCAGCTCAAGTCTCGCTCCAAGGGCTATGCTTCTATGGATTACAATTTTTCCGATTACAAGCGTTCCAATCTGGTTAAGCTGGATATTCTGCTGGCGGGCGACATTGTGGACGCGCTCAGCGTGATTGTCCACCGGGACAAGGCGCATAGCGTGGGTCATGTGCTGACTGAGAAATTGAAGGAAATTATTCCCCGGCAAATGTTCGAAGTGCCCATTCAGGCGGCCATCGGTGGCAAGATTGTAGCCCGTAGCACCGTAAAAGCCATGCGTAAAAACGTGTTGGATAAATGCTACGGCGGCGATATTTCCCGTAAGCGCAAACTGCTGGAAAAGCAGAAAAAAGGGAAAAAGCGCATGAAGGCCATCGGTAGCGTGGAAGTCCCGCAGGAGGCCTTTATGGCGGTTCTCAAGCTGACGGATTAATTCAGACAAGCAATTAATTGAGCGTGATGGAATTCTTTCGCATGCGTGAATTGTTTCAGGTTCGGTTGAACACTCTGTTTTGGGCATTTTGCAAGTTAGCACTGATCACTTCTTTGGTGTTTACACTCACCGGGTTTTTGGGGCACATGTCCGCTTGGCTGGATTTAACCTCGCATTTTCGGGTGCAATATGCCTTGGTGCAATTGCTGGCGCTGATTTGGCTTTTGAAACAGTCGAAAGCGGCGAAGCCTGTTTTGTTCTGGATGATATTCGCCGTCCTGCTTGTGAATGGATGGCAGGTGTGGCAATATGCTTCGCCGCAACCCTATTATCAACCGACGGGTTCCGGGCTTCGCTTAAACTTGTTGCATGCCAATGTATTTGTCTCTAATAAAAATTACCAAGGCATGCAGGATTTAATTGCGCAGTCAAAGGCCGATGTGGTTTCGCTTCAGGAAGTGGATGTCGTTTGGTATAAGCACCTCAAAAATTCGGATGCATTCAAGCAATACCCTTATCGATTATTGCATTTGGCAGCCGGGAATGTTCTGTTGAGCCGCTTTCCGTTGGTTGATTCCAAATTGGCGCATTTCCCGGAAGAGGCTATGGGACAGTATCGAAATGAGGGTGGATATTTTCTAACGCATGTTCGCTTGGGTCAGCGTACGGTTAGCCTGATTAATTTGCATCCTCCCATTCCGGGATTGCCAAAATATGCGCAGAGCTATCGGCATTATTTAGACCTGTTGGCCTCAGAAAAAGCCAATTTAACCCAGCCTGTCATTTTATTTGGTGATTTGAATGTGACGCCGTGGTCGCACTACTACCGGGAATATTTGCGGCTTTTGAATTTAAAAGATGCCAAGGCGCATCATTATATGCCGACATGGCCCACGTACCTGCCCTGCTTTTTCCTGCCGATTGATCAGGTGCTGGTGAGTCCAGAGGTGCAAACGCTTCAGCAAAGCATCGGCCCTTTTGATGGATCGGATCACTTACCGGTTCATATTATGTTGTGGATTCCTTCATAAAAGAAAAAAGCCCGCCCGGTGAGCCGAAACGACTACCGGACGGGCGGAAGCAGATGATGAGAGACAGGGGTAGGGAGTTGGCGGTTAAGGTTTTAATACGGCTTGTACTTTACCCAGGAACAGTTGCCCGGCCTGGATCATGTCCACAAATTCGGTTTCGGTGGCTGGGCCTTTGGGTTGCCGCCAATTGTCTGGCAGCTTGCCGTAAACGAAGCGGGCGATATCACCGACGTTCCTGGTTTGCAGGGCGCTGGCGATGGTTTGCAGCAGCAGGATAGCCACCGCTAATTCTTTGCCCAGGGCTTTTTGGGCTAAAAAATGGGTGATGTTACGGAGGGTCATGAATTCTCCTTTTTTGAAGGGCTTTAAGCGTACGTTCAAAATGCGCCGGATGACGATTGATTCGACAAATCGGTTTAACCAGACCATCGGGCGCGATTGGGACGGATATCGACATGTGTGAAATGTGTGTAACTGCCCAGCCCACCAGACCAGTTGGCTAAAAATCGCTGCACTTGCGGGGCGGGCATGCCGGAAACCACAATGTCCGCCGCCATGCCGGAAAGGTGGAAACTGTTGGGTTGCCCGCCCACGGCCAGATTATGCGCCTTGGTGCGGTAGCCGGAATTGATGATGATGGGCTTATTCAGCAGATCCCGAATGACTTGCAGCCGGTTCGCCAGCCGGTACAGGTTGTCCAGAATCCACGGCGGGGGCAGCGGGTCATCCCCATGCAGGAATTCCGACAGGTTGAAATGGGTGGTTAATTGCACCTTACGGGGACTCTCACCCATCATCAGCGCCCTTCCTTCTGGAAGCGATTCAGCCGCTCGTGGTTGATACGGTCATCCAGGCGGGAAAGTTGGGCGTCCAGCCGGTTGAGCAGCGATTTGATATCGTCGATATCCTGCCGGGTGGCGTATTCGGAGCGCAGGCTGCCTTCCAGGGTGCGCAGGGATTGCTCCAGGTCGCCGTGGGTGACGAAAATGCCCATTTTCAGCAAGCTGACCGTTAAGACCGAAACCAGCGCGGGGGTTACGTAATGTTTGTATTGGGATAGCAGTTCCATAACAGTGTCCGTTTCTAGGGCGTGGTTGCGGGCGGGAATAGGGCCAGCATGCTTTGCCGCAGGCTTTCCAGTTCGGTGGGAATGGTGGCCCGTTCAATAATCAGGCGGGCGATCTCGGTTTGATTTTGCTCCAGTTCCAGTTTGACGGCGGCTTTCAGGGGTGATAAATCGGCCTGTTGTTCCTGCGGCAAAGTGGCAAACAACTGGTTTAATTGCTCCGACAGGGGCAATGGTTCGGGTGATGCGTTTTCCTCGGCCTGCCGCTGGGCGATTTCATCGGGACTCATGTCCATTTCAACGCCGTTAACCAGTTTTATGTAACGATCTGTCATCAGGTTCTCACTCCAAACAATTTAAAGCTACCTTGGGAAATATTGCCGCTGGAAAACAGGAAGCGCACCGCGTTGATGGCGGATGACGTGGAAATCAGCCCGCTACCCATATGGCCTTCCGTGCCGGTCGCCGTATTGCGGTAGTTGTCGAACCAGCGGATGCCCTTGACCGATTGCCCGCCCCACGGCCTGGTGAGGCGAATTTCAAAATCCATGCCCTCCCCGGACGCGTTGCCGATGGAGACCCGGTTCATCTTGATTTGCGCGCCCGCCGAGCCAGAGGTTCCGACGGTGTCCACGCCAACGGCGGTGTAGGTGTATTCCGTGCCTGCCAGGTAACTGCTGCCGCCGTTGGTGGAAACCCGGAAATAGGCGTCCACGGCATCAGTTGTAGGCAGCACGTATTCGCCCAGCAGCACGTATTCATCAAAATCGGAATTGATGAAACTGGTGAAATCCACGGAAGTGGCCGAGCTGGCGGTTGCCGATGCCAGCGGGATCCAGCCTTTGGGCCTGCCGACTGTTTTAAAGTTGCTTCCGTCGCAAACCACTTTAAACGCCTCACCCGGATATACGGTGATTGTCAGCGCACCGTCAATGGTTTCCGTGCTGTTGGGGTCGATGGTGATGATGCCTGAACCGTCGTTGCGCACTTCGCAGAACCAGCCGCTGCCCAGGGTTGCGGCAGTGGTCAGGCTCAGCGTAAACGTGGATGTGCAGAGGAACAATGCGCCCTTGTCGGTAGCCACTGCCGTATAGGCGGAAGATTTGGACAGCATCGAGAAGACGGCGGTATTCAGCGTTTTGGCCACGCCGTTTTCCATCACCTTGTAGGTGTTGGAGGTGCTGTCGTAGCCCAGCTCGCCCGATGCGGACGGGGCATACCCGGCGGTGGGAGACACTTTTATATAGCCGTCCTTGTGCAGTACTGAATCGATGGTCACGCCCGTATCGGCGGTACGCTCATCGATTTGATCGGTTTTGGGCGCGGCGGAAAACGTTTTGACCCCCGCAATAGTCATGGCCGAAGATTCCAGGCTGGTGAGCCGGGTGTCCTGGCTGTTGGACTCGGATACCAACTGGTTGAGTTCCGCGTCGATGTCATCGGCGTTAATCAGGTTGCCGTTGGATATTTCCGCGTCGCGCAGGCGTGAAATTTGAGACATGGTTAACGATACCCTCCATAGCGTGCTGTAATGGTCCAACCCTCTATTTCCACCGGCTTGTCGGCGTCCTGCCCTGTCAGTTCCAACTGGAAATACCGCCCTGATCCGGCGGGCATAAACCGGAAAATAGAGCTTCCGGCCACGTTGTAAGCGTCTTGTCCGTATATCGCCGTGTTGTAAATGCTGCTGGAAGCGTCCGGCACCACTTTCAGCACCCGGCTTTGCCGCTGGCTGGAGCCGCGCCGAAAATCCCAGTACATGTTGACCGTAACATTCACGTTGGAAATCTGCTTGAGAAACAGCTCAATATCTTTAATGCGCTTGCGCAGCCGGGGCGAGGATAAATCCTGAAAGCCCGTGCGGTACGTCCAGCAAATCGGTTGCCCGTTGTAACTGTTGCCTGTCAATTGCTGCTGGATAACGCCGTCGTAAGTCCCGGTATATAAATTGCCGTTCATGGAAACGCCGGAGGCCGCTGTAATGCCGGTTCGCTTGCTCCAGCAGCGGTTAATGCCATAGTTGTAAACCAGCACGGTCTGGTTCTGGGTGGCGCTGCCGTCTGGTGCGAACCACCAGACTTCCTGCCGGTTCCGCAGATGTACGGCAAAGCTGCCGGAAAGCTGGAAGCGGTTCAAGGTGGCAATTTGGGGCCGGATCTGATCCGACAGAAAGCCGGTAGTAATGTTGCCCTGGGCGGTGGCGGTGGAAAGCGACGTAATACCCTCCTGCGATAAAAACATCAGTTCGTTGCCCACCAGAATAACGCTGAGCGGGCTGACCGCCCCGAACTCGTCGGAAATTTTTTGCAGCGCGAACGAGTCAGCATCGCTGCCGGATAAAATATACGTGGAACGCTCCTTGAAGATCACCAGCACTTCTTCGTTGTTGATGGGTAAAAACAGGGTTTTCAGGGCGGTAACTCTTTCCCCGTCGCCGGGCGAGACCTGCAACGCCCCCGCCGAGCTTGCCCCAATGCCGGGCGTAAAATTCTCGGCGTTTTCCAGCTCGGATAAATACACCATGGACGGGTTATCGCTATCGCCTGAAAAAACCAGCCGGTTGGCGAAAATTTCCGCGATGGACGGATTTCCGGGGGTGATTCCGGCGATGGTTGGCGGCCATCCTCCCAATGCTGCAACAGGATTAGTTCCGTCCCATTTTTGGGGCGAATCCACGCCGTTGCATGCAATTAATAAGCCCTTAAAGGTCACAAAATCCATGCGCTGCCCGGCGGTGAGGGAGGCGCTTAATTCGGTGGTGGTTCCTAGACTGGGTTCAAAGGTGTAGAGTTTGTCGCCCGCCACGGCCATCAGGTAGCTGGCGCCGCCTAGGGTCACGTATTCATACAATCCGGTTACGCTGGCCCCACTGTTTAAGGGCGCGCCGCCATTTAAATGAATATACCCCGCGTTGTTGCTGGACCAGCTTCCCCGGCTGGTGGCGTGCAGGTTGGTAATTTCCTCGGCCTCCCCGCTGGCGAGCGTCACATCGTTAATGCGCAGGTTCATGCCGCCCGTGTTTTCAAAAAAACGAAAGGTTTCCATCGTTCATGCTCCTATCCGGCATTGCCTCGGTAAAAGCCTTTCATGCGACTTCTGGGCTTCAGCCTGGCGCGACTTTTTAGCTGGCTCAGCCCGTCGCGGTAAAGCGCGTAGGTGTCCTCGCCGGATTCCCCTAAAAAGTTTTCCAATCGCGCCTGTGCGCCTAATATCAGCACTTTTTCCCATTCCACGGGCAATTCCGTGGTATCGCCATCGCTAGCGAGCGCAGCCGGTTTCACCAGGTATTGATATTGAATGGTGTAAACCGTGTCCGGCACCGGGAACAAATAAAACTGATCGCCGGAGCGATAAAAACAGGTGGGCCTGCCGTTGGCCATGCCGGGATGCGAAACGGGGTAGCTGTAATCCACCTCTTGCAACACCTGTTTGGAAGCGTTTTCCAATACGGAATCCGCCAGCAGGGAATTAATCTCGGCATCGGCGGCCAGCGTGTAATTGGCCGTGCCGTTTGCGGTGTTCAGCGAGCCTTGCCGGATGAACCGTTGCGAATGGAGCCGTTGCAGCATTTCAACATAGGTTTCGTTCAAAAAGTCGCGGGCCTGAGCCACCGGCGTTTGCGCGTCCGCCAGCGTGGAGGCCTCCACTTGCCCGGTTCGCCGCAGAACCTCATTCACCAGTTGCAGCAGGTTGCTCATGGCGTTGCTCCTTTACAGATAGTAATTTCAGGCGGTAATCCGCCGGGTATTTTTTGAGGATTTGGGCCAGCGCGCCGTGAATTCTGGTTCTGAAGCGGGTCTTTCGGTTTTCGCACAGCCATACGGCGGTTTCGGAGTAAATATCCGCCGGTGGGCGATGATCGTCCTGAAGGGCTTTTTGCGGCTGGTGGGAATAGTCCATTTTCACCTCGCGTGTTCGTGATTTTGGGGCAAAGAAAGGGCGGCGCCGAAGTTTGCATCGACACCGCCCGGCAGAAAGAGAAAGGGAGAAAGTGAACGGAAAATAATTTGAATCGGGAAACGAATTTAGGAATCGGTGGCTTTCAGCACCGCGCCCGCCGTGGGCAGCATCACCTTGGAGCCATACAGGTACAGGCCCTTCACCGCGTCCGCGAACATGTTGTAGGGGCGCACGGTTTCAATCTGGCTCACCTGGCTGGCGAAACTGACGTAATCGCGAGTAAAGGCCAGCAAATTAACCACGCCGCTGACCGCCGGATTATTGGTCGTCACGTGTACTGCAAAGCCCGCCACGTTGCCAATATAACCATTCTGGATGACGTTGTCCCCCAGCGAGGTGGCGCGGGTGAATTCGGTGGATTGCAGCAACATGGTCTTGAATTTTGGCGTAATCACCAGGTTGCGGCCTTCCTGCGGGATGTTGCAATTGTCCATCGTTTCGCCGAGCTGGGTGATGTAGCTGTAAATGTTGCTGCTGGTCAGTGTAATGGGTGCCACATCGGTGCCAATCACGTTGCCGGAATCCACGTCGGTATAGTGGCCAATCAGGCGGGAATCCACGATGTCGCGGATGGCGATGGCCGCACGGCCCGCATAGCCTTCCAGAATGTCGATGTTGGACTGGGCCTTGTCCAGGTCATCTACTTTAAAGGCGAAGTATTTTTGCTGATCGATGGACAGATCCACCATCGGGTCGGTAAGCGCCTGGAAGGAGATGGTCATATCGCGGGTATAGTTGTTCACGGTCACATCGCCGAAGGTGCGCACATGCACCACGTCGCCCGCACTCTGGATATCGCCCTCGAAATCCCGGTTGACCAGGTTGGCCATGACGGCGGTTTTATCAAAAATTTTGAGCAGCTTTTTGCTCCAGATTTCCGGAATGAAGTTGGATAGTGCCATGTCGGTTTCTCCTTTTTATTGTGCGGATTGGCGGGTTGGGGCTTGTGTTTCAGCGAATGCGTCTTTCTTTCAGGGCGGCGTTAATGGCGGACTCGTTTTTCAAAAAATCCTGCATGGACATTTTGGAAATTTGTTCGCGGGTAAAATGTTGCGGCATTTCGGGTACGACCCGGTTCGCGCCCGATTCCATGTAGGGCGGATCTTCCGGTGCGCCGCTGTTCGTGGCCTGGCTTTCCTGCACGGTCTGCACGAATTTTTCGCGGAATTGTTGCAGCCCTTTTTCCAGCAACGTGTCCCATGGATCGATAGCCCCATCCGGATCGTTTTGCAGCAGGGACACTACCTCCTGCATGATGAACGGCTCAAATCGGCTGAATTCCGGGTGCGTTTTACGGAAAAGGTTCAACGCGCCACGGAGTTCGGCTTCTTCGCGCAAATCCGCCAAATGGACTTGCGCGGCGCTGTTGACGATGCTTTGCACAAAGTTAACCGGATTTTTGACCAGCAATTCCAGCGCTTTTTCCGGCGGGAGATCCTGTAATGAAAGGGCTTGGTCTGGTTGGGTCAATGGGGTTGCCAGCGAAGCGGAAGTGGTGCTGTCGGCGGGATTGGGTTCACTCATGATGCGTCCTCGAATTTACATGAACATGACAAAAGGCAGAACCGGCTCAGGTAAGCTCGTCTCCAGACTCGCTCCGGGCTTCGTCCTGCACGGCTGGCTGGCGAGCCCATGCCCGTTCAGCCTGTTGAATCACCAGGTCGGGAGTCGAGAAAATTTCCTGGATCACCTGCGCACGGATCGCTTCATACAGGAAGGCGTCCCTGGCGTCGCTATCCGTAATCCGGCTCCGGATTTCGGGGCGGAAGGAGTGTCGCAGCAGTTCCCAGCCGGGTTCCCGAATCAGGCTGGCGAAGAGGGCCGCGCGTTCCCGCAGCGAAAGTTGTTTGTGGGCTTTCAGCATGGATTGGCCATCCTCCGGTTGGGGCTAAGCGTCCGGGTTGTTGGAATTTTCCGCGTTTTCCCCGCCGGGTTGCGGCGAAATGAAAATTTCCGCTTCATCCGTAAAGCCCAGCCTGCGGTAAATTTTGCGGTACAGCGCGGTGAAGTCCACCTGCCCGCGCAGGCTGGGAGAGCTTTCTGCCAGTTGCAAAAACGTGGAGATGGATTTCAATTCCTGCTCTTTCAGCAGCATGCCCCTGGAACCATCAATGCGAAAATGGCATTCGGCGGTTTTCAGCAGCTCAGGCAACATCATGCGAAACGCCAATGTACCGTCCCGGTTGCAGACCCGCAGGCTCTCCGGCTCCCGTACGAATTGCCGGGCGTTTTCAAACACGATTCGTAAAAATGGCTCCAGCGAAGTGTGTTCCAGGTGCGATAAGAAGGAGGAGAATTTTTGCGTCCCGGTATTCAGCAGGGCGTTTACCTCGGTGGCCGTGCGGGGCGGCATGTTGTCGCCTACCGCGAAGAATTTCAGCACCCCGGTGGCTTCCTGGGCTTCCGCCTTTAAATCCGCGATTTCGGTAAAGGCCACCGTAAAATTATTCAGGTATTGAATCGGTTGCAGAGTATCGTGGCTTTTCACCGGAATCAACGCACCGGGCTGGGTTACGACCGTATCCGGATCGAACACGTCATCGTTAATTAAATAGGTAAAGGGTGAATTAATGGAGAGGTTGATCACATCCAGTTTCTGGTTGGTGAGCGTGTTAATGGCGTGTTGCAGGCCCAGTGATTTTTCAATGGCCCCGATACCGTAAATCTCGTTGGGAACCGGGATAAAATTGGTGAAAATAAACGGCTTCCAGCCATGGTCATACGGGTTGGGTTCAAACCGAATGACAGTGCCGCCGTTGGCCACCACGCACACGTAATTGCGATAGATTTGATCGCCTGCCTCAAAATCGCCCCAGGCTTCCAGCAGGCTGATTTTGGGAATGGCCTGGTTTTCGTTCAACGGTTCATCCAAGCCGAACGTTCGGCGCCGGGAGCGCTTATTGGCTTCATCCGCATCGGCATGGGCGGTGTTGGGTTGTAAGCCCTCCAGGTTGGTATAGGCCGGGTTTTGTCGCAATTCCCGTAAGGTGCGCTCCACTTTGCGAATCACCTTGGCCTGCTCGAAATCCGTAGCGTCCGGGTCTACCAAAAAATCGAAAATATCCAGCACCTCAAAATCCGGGCCGTTGTAAATCAGTTTCTCTTGCTGGGTTTTCTGGTAGCCTACGGTGACGCCAAAGAGGGTAATCGGCTGTTCGACCCGTCGGGTTTGCCGAGTGCGCCGCCAGGGAACCGCCGCTACCGTGTTGCCGGTAATGACCGCCTGCTTGAGGAACAAGGCGTATTTTTCAATGAAACTGGCATCCTCCAGCTTGCTTCGCAAAAATTCCTCAATGGCCCGCGCGTTGGCATGATCGGCCTCGGTTTTCCCGATGACACTGAAAAAACGTTCGTTGGCCGGGAACATGGCGTTCAGCAGATTCGCATGGATCGCCTCAACGGCCTCATAAAGCACGGGGCGGGCAATGCGGCTACGGTCGGCGGAATCGTCATCGGCCTGGGTATACAGGGACTGCACATCGCACAGGTAGGCTTCCCAGCATTCCCGCCATTTATTTTCCAGGCGGGCGCGGGATTGCTTCCAGTTCTGGTAATCGCGGTTCACCGATGCGCCGAGCTGGCAAAGCGCTTCTTCGTCCAGCCCGGCCAGTCGTTCCGGCGCCAGTTGAGGCGGTGGGTTCAGGGTTTCATCAGGCATTGGGGTCTCCTGTTTTTCACAAGCGAAAACACCCGCGCCCTATCAGGCCGAGTGTTTTTGCGACGTCAAAAAATCCTAACTGGATGGGCGCAACCCGGTTACGCTCTACGTGCCAGGGTTGCGGAAACGGTCATGAGCACCCAATCAATACTGTCCTGTGCAAGATTGCTCCGTTTCATGAACGATTATGGCATTGCCGGGTCTCTGACCATAGCGATTGAAATTTATGATTTTTAAGCGCGTTGCTGAATCCGTCAGATGGTTTTACAGATCGAATTTATCGAGCTTGATTTTCATATCCTTGTTGTCCTGGGCAATCCTGGTGTCGTGTTCGCCCTGACTTCCCTCGTCTGAGCGGTTGGCGGATTGGTTTTGGGCTGGCGCAATCTCAATGGCCTGCCCGGTGGAGGAAAACGCATGGGTGCCTGCTGCCGGGTTGCTGGCGGCAGTTGCGGCGGGTTCCGCCGTTGACGCATTTTGTGCTTCCAGTTGGGCCAGAAAGTCCTGCAAGGTGCCAAACTCCCGGCGAATGTACGCGCCGCACAATTCACCCACCACCAGCGCGGTAGGCGATACGCCTTGATCCTTGCAATGCTTGAAGTATTCGAACACATGCCCCACCACCTCAATAATTTGGCCGGCAATATAAGCCCGATCCTCATCCGGCAGGATTAGCATGTAGTTCATGGCCTGGTGCATCTGCTGCACGTTATCCGTTTTGCGTTGCTTGCTTTTGGACTTGAAGATGCTCAGCACCTTTTCCGGCCCCAGCGAACGCAGGTTATTCATTAAATCCTTGGCGCTGCAATGTTTTTCGGCCAGTTCTATAATGGTTTCACCCAGGGCTGCCTGATATTCCGGCGGAAAGTTTTCCAGCAGGCTGACTGATTTGGAGACAACTGGTTGTCGATCGTACCAGCGCAATTTTTTGGATGGCTTTTCTTCCATCGTCCGGTTGGGTTCCCTGACTCACTGGGTGGCTTAAATAAACGGTACTAACAAACGTTTGAGGTTCTTTTTATTTTAATGGATTTGCAACGGTTTGTAAGCCGTTTAAAAACAGTGGGTTGTGGGCATCGGGGAATTATTCGTTCAGGTGGTACCGCACCGTGGTGACGACTTTACCCGGCCTGTAGCGCAAAAGCGCCTTGATCATAATGGACGTCTGGTTGTGCAGCAGGTTGTGCCAGCTTTTCTTGGTCACGAATTCAGGCACGATAATAGTTACAAGGTCATGCTCGTAGCGATCTTCCACTTCATCGATATATTCCAGCAACGGCTCGCTGATGGAGCGGAACGGGGACTTGAGAATGGTGAGCGGGATGCCGCAGCCCCAACCTTCCCAAGCTTTTTTCAGGCGTTCGGTGGCGGCGGGGTTCAGCTCCACATGCACGGCTTCTACCCGCTCGGAAATGGTGCGGGCGTATTCCAGCGCCGGAATGGTGCCCCGGTGAAGCGAGGATACCAGCACCAGAACAGTGTGTTCAATGGCGATGGGGCAGTATCCATCGGACGGCAGGGCGAGCTGCTTGCCGATAGATTCGTAGTGATGCCGAATTTCCCGAAAAATGTAAATGATGATGGGCATGGCCGCCAGCACCATCCAAGCGCCGTCCCAGAATTTCTCGTAAACCAGGATTAAGGTGACAATGCCGGTGGCCAGGGCGCCAATGGTGTTGACGATGGCCCGCCTTTGCCAGCCTGCCCTCTGGCTGAGCTTGTGGTGCTTGATCATGCCCCATTGAGCTAAGGTAAAGGAGAGAAATACGCCAATGGCGTACAACGGCATCATGGCGCTGTAATCGGCGTGGAAAACGGCAATCAGCAGCATGGCGAAAAAGCTGAGAATGACGATACCGTTGCTGTACACCAGCCGGTCGCCCAGGTTCATCAGTTGGCGGGGTAAATAACCGTCCTGGGCCAGAATCATGCCCAGGCGCGGGAAGCCCGCAAAGCTCGTGTTGGCGGCCAGAATCAGGATAATGGCCGTAATGAGCTGCACATCCAGGTACATCCAGGTTCCATGGCCGAACACGCTGGCAGCGATCTGGGAAACCACGGTGGGTTTGCCCGGCAGCATGTCCGGCGGCACAATGCCCGGATACGCGTAAGCCAGATAGGTAACGCCCAGAAAGATTGCGCCCAGGATTAGGCCCATGTACACCATGGTTTTCCCGGCGTTTAGCTCGGCGGGTTCCTTAAAGGCTTGCACCCCGTTGGAAACGGCCTCTACCCCGGTCAGGGCCGCGCAACCATGAGAAAACGCCTTGATCAGCACCGCGATCAGAATCAGCGGGGAGAGGCTTTGCACTTGGCTGACCACGGTGGCGGTGTCGGGCTGGTTGGGCACCTGGCCGGTCGCCACCTTGAAAATGCCCCAGCCAATTAACCCGACCATCGAAAAAATAAATATGAAGGCAGGCACGGCAAACGCCTTGCCGGATTCTTTGACGCCGCGCAAATTCAACAGCATAATCAGCAGCACCAGCCCGATGCTGATGGAAACTTTGTGTTCAGCGGGTAGCCAGCCGGTAGAAGTAATGTTGGCCACCCCGGAAGACACGCTGACCGCCACCGTCAGCACATAATCGATTAACAGGGCAGAACCCGCAATCTGGCAAGGTAGCACCCCCAGCTTGGTTTTGGCCACCTCGTAGCTGCCGCCGCCCATGGGGTGAGCGAAAATCACTTCCCGGTACGACATAACTACAATGAACATCAGCAAAATAATGGCCGCCGCCACCGGGATGGCTAAAAAGCCGTTCAGGGCCGATGAGAGCGCCGGGACGGTGAGTCCTGCGGCAAACAGGGCGATCAGGATTTCCTCGGTGGCGTATGCGGTGGAAGAGAGTGCATCCGAGGCGAAAACGGCCAACCCGATTGGAATGGACAAACGCTCGTGCCGCTCCCGATGAGACGCCAAGGGGTTCCCTACGATCAGCCTTTTTAGTCGGTTCCACATAGCTGTATTTCCATTCCTGCCCAGTCCAAGATAGACCGAATATTACAGGTTTTCAGCGGATTCGGCAATCGCTTGATATAAAATGATGTCGAAAATGCAATAAACCGATATAAGGGGCTTGCGTGTAAACCCCTGGCGGTGGCTTAATGTTGTGCAGAGAGTTTCGTTTGTCTTTCATAAGGGGGTTCGTTTTATGGCATCGGCACCCGTGCAAAAAATCTATCGGTTCGGCACATCCGGGTATCGTAACGATCAGGACGCGGAGTTTAACGAGGCGGTGATCCGGCAAATTACCAACGCTATCAGCGATGCGCTGATTGAGGAAATCCAGAAAAAAGGAAAACTACTGCCCATATTGGTCGGTGGCGATACTCGCGAGAAATCTCGGCGCTTTATCCCGCTAGTAGCCGAAATCCTGCGGGAAAAGGGGCTGGATGTGTTCAGGGCCAGCACCGATGTGCCTTCGCCGGTATTGGCATACGCGGCCAAGTATTTTGGCGAACTGGGCCTGGGCTACAATGAAACCCTGGGTGCTATTTTAATGACGGCCAGCCACAACCCGTGGCCTTACGGGGGCTATAACTTCCTGACCCCCGATGCGGCTGTGATGCCCACCAGCGTGTCCAAAAAGTTTGAGGAATACCAAGCCAACCCGGCCAACCGAAAGCTGGATCGCATTGCGCTGGGCGCAAAGGGGGAGGCCGCCATTACCGAGTTCGATCCTTACGAGTTGTACCGCAAGCACTTGAAGGAGGGCATCGGCATCAATTACCCAAAGATTCGGGAGAGCGGCCTGAAGATTTTCTATGATCCGCTCTACGCCACTGGCAGACGCTATTTGCCTCGCTTGTTAAAAGATGAAAGCATTGAGATGACGGTGATTCATGATACGGATCAGCTTCCCGCAGGCTATACGGGTATGCCGGAACCTACTGGCAGCAACCTGACCGAGCTGAGCGCGCTGATTCAGGCGAATGGCGGCAACGCTTTAAAGGTGGGCCTTGCCAACGACGGCGATGCCGATCGCTTCGGGGTGCTGGATGAGACCGGCCGTTACCTGAATTCCAACGAGGTTCTATCCCTGATTCTGTACCACTTGCTTAATAACAAAGGGCAAAAAGGGGTGGTGGTGCGCTCCCAGGCTACCACGCACCTGCTGGACGCCTTGGCAGGAAAGGCCGGTTTGCCGGTTATCCAAACCCCTGTGGGCTATAAGTACATTGCCGAGGAATTCATCGACCATGAACACGCCGGTGGCCTGCCGGTGCTGATTGGCGGGGAAAGTTCCGGCGGCATCAGCGTGTTGGGACATATTCCGGAGAAGGACGGAATTCTGGCCAACCTGGTGATTGCGGAACTGGTGGCCACGGAAGGCAAACAGCTCGGCGAAATCCTGAAAAAAGTCCAGGCGTCCGTTTCACAACAGTATGTGTTCCGGGAGCTGGGCATAAAAACCCCGCGCGGTCAGGAAATAATGTCCCATTTTCAGGGATTGCAGGGCAAAGGCGGGGAGATTGCCGGGTTCAAAATCGATACCGCCAAATCCACCGGGTCTTCCGATGCGCTGGAGCAGAAGTACGGCACCCGTGACGGGGCCAAGGTCTTCTTTGAAGACGGCAGTTGGCTCCTGATTCGAGCCAGCGGCACCGAACCCATTGCCCGTGTGTACGTGGAAGGCGTGGCCGGTTCCGCCGAGGAGTCGTTCCACAAAAGCCAAATCTTGCTGGAGGCGGTGATAACCATCCTGAGCAGTGACTTTGACGTGCCGCCAGCCGACATAAAAGAAAAGAAATAAACGGAAACGCCGGACTCATCCGGCAGGCAATTGCCCAGCCGGATGAGTTCTGGACTTCCTGAAATCTTGATGATACATTAATCTTCCATTTGTGCCCGTAGCTCAGTTGGATAGAGTGACGGTCTCCGAAGCCGTAGGTCGCGCGTTCGAATCGCGCCGGGCACATTTTAGCACTTTTCCGGTATTTCTCGTGGTAAGGTGCGTTTGGTAGGTAGGCTCTTGAAATTCGCTTGCTGCCAGCAAAACAAGCGCTTACAGAAAACCGATCCTGGATCGGTTTTGTTAAGTTTGGGCGGGTTTTTGCAACACAATCCTTTTAAAGCAAAATGTTTTTGGATACCCTTACCTGACAGATTACCCCCATCTTAAAGCAGCAATATTTCACCAAATGAACAACCGAAGGGAGAACAGCTGATCTCATGCAACCCATCCTTCTCTTTGCCATAGTTTGCGGCGTACTCGCAATCCTCTATGGACTGGTAACCCGTAGTCAAATCCTTGGCCTTAGTCCCGGCAACCAGAAAATGCAGGACATTGCCAACGCAATTAAGGAAGGCGCCAGCGCCTATATGAACCGTCAGTACAGAACCATCGCCATTGCGGGCGTGGTGCTGACCATCATTCTGTTCGTCCTGTTTTCCGCCCTTAAAAGCACTGAATACGCCATTTACGTATCCTCCGGATTCGTGCTGGGCGCGTTTTTGAGTGGCTTGGCCGGTTACATCGGTATGTTCGTTTCCGTAAACGCCAACGTAAGAACTGCGGAAGCCGCCCAAAAAGGCATGGGACCTGCTATGGATGTTGCCTTTAAAGGCGGCGCCGTTACGGGTTTGTTGGTAGTCGGTTTGGCCCTGGTGGGCGTGGCCGGGTTCTACCATTTCACCAAATCTCCGGCAATTTTCCCTTCCATCGTCGGCTTGGCGTTTGGTTCCAGCTTGATTAGCGTATTCGCCCGTTTGGGTGGCGGTATTTACACCAAAGCCGCCGATGTGGGCGCTGACCTGGTGGGTAAGGTGGAAGCCGGGATTCCTGAGGATGATCCGCGTAACCCCGCCGTTATTGCCGATAACGTAGGCGACAACGTGGGCGATTGTGCTGGTATGGCCGCCGACTTGTTCGAGACCTACGCGGTGACCACCATTGCGGCCATGTTCCTGGGCAACCTGTTGTTCAACCATAACGAAATGGCCATTCTGTACCCGCTGATGGTGGGCGGCCTGTCCATTATCGCTTCCATTATCGGCACCTTCTTCGTTAAGGTGGGCAGCGACAACAACCCCATGAAAGCCCTGTACAAAGGCTTGTACGCCGCTATCTTCATTGTGGCCCTGTTGATTGTGGGCGCCACCTGGAAATTCTTCCCCGAAGGCTTCACCTCCGGCGCCACCACCATTTCTATGACCGGCCTGATTGGCTCCGCCCTGACCGGTATTATCGTAACGCTGGCGATGGTGTGGATTACCGACTACTACACCTCCACCTCCTTCGACCCGGTTCGTAAAGTGGCCGCCGCTTCCGAGTCCGGCCATGCAACCAACATCATCGCCGGTATCGCTGTGGGTATGAAAGCCACTGCCGCACCCGTTGTGGTGATTTCCATCGGTATTCTGGCCGCTTACTTCCTGGGTCAGCTCTACGGTGTTGCCATTGCAGCCGTGGCCATGTTGTCCATGGCTGGTATCGTGGTGGCGTTGGATGCGTTCGGACCCATCACCGATAACGCTGGTGGTATCGCCGAGATGGCCGAAATGGATGAAAAAGTTCGCGCCGTCACCGATCCGCTGGATGCCGTGGGCAACACCACCAAAGCCATTACCAAGGGTTACGCGATTGGTTCCGCCGGTCTGGCCGCCATTGTGTTGTTCTCCTCCTACATTCAGGATCTGAACGCTGCGGCCATCGAAAAAGGCGTCACTTCCGCGTTGAGCGACATGACCTCCCTGAACGCCCTGTTCTCCTTGGGTGATCCGTACATCATCGTCGGTCTGTTCATCGGCGGCCTCATTCCCTACATCTTCGGCGCAATGGCGATGGAAGCTGTAGGAACCGCTGCTGGCGAGGTCGTACATGAAGTGCGTCGCCAGTTCAAAGAAAACAAAGGCATTATGGACGGCACCAGCAAGCCGGATTACGCGTCCTGCGTGGACATCGTAACCCGTAGCGCCCTGCGCCAGATGATGGTTCCCGCTTTGCTGCCGGTTCTGATTCCGGTGGTTATGTGGGGTATCGGCGTGATGATTTCCAAATACACCGGCCTGCAAGACTTTGCCGCAATCAAGATGATTGGCGGCGTACTGGTCGGCAGTATCGTTACCGGCCTGTTCGTGGGTATTTCCATGACTTCCGGCGGCGGCGCCTGGGATAACGCCAAAAAGCACATTGAAGACGGCCACCACGGTGGAAAAGGCTCACCTGCCCACCAAGCCGCCGTTACCGGCGATACCGTCGGCGATCCTTACAAGGATACCGCTGGTCCGGCTATCAACCCGGTCATCAAGATTCTGAACATTGTTGCGCTTCTGCTGGTACCCTTGCTGGTATAGTGGAAAACGAACGGTCTGAATCAACAAGAAATGGCCTCCCGTCTGCAAAGCGGGAGGTTTTTTCTTGCAATTTAACCCTGCTTGGTTTAGCATACTGTATATAAATCCTCTGCCGTTTTTATGTATATAAGTGAGAGGTTCGTAATGGCCAGAGTATTAATTTCCATGAAGGATGAATTTCTGAAACGCATCGACGAAGTTGCCGAAAGAGAGCAACGTTCGCGCAGCGAACTGATTCGCGAGGCGTTGCGGACTTACATCCGTCGTAACACCAATACCGCTTCTGCAACTGCTGCAACCATATCCCCTGAAGCCTGACGGCTATCCCCTCCACGGAATATTATTCCTTCCTAACGTATTTGGCAGTTTTAAACAAGTTAGTCGTGTCGAAAGGCAAGACTAACTTGTTTAAAACTGCCATTATAATGAGAATGGTGGAAAGATAACGCTTTCCCGTATTGTGTGAGTTGCCAAAGAAAACGGGATAGTACCCAACCAGCATGCTGAAGGAACTTCAGGCCGCCTTGACGGTTAACCGCAAACTCCAGGTCACGGTATGGGATCCTGGGGATGAAACCGTGGAATATACGTTCCCCAGCTTCGTGATGAGTTCGGGCGGATTACTGTTCCAGATGGCCCCGCCCACCGTGCATCCCACCAAGATTTTACCGCTGCTGCAAAAAGACGCGGTGGTGGGGATTGTGGTGGAAACCTACCCAAACCCTTATATTTTTTACCCCGTCATTCAATCCTTGCCGCCAGACGCTGGCGGCGGCTACTGGTTAAGGATTCCCGAAGACAGCCAGATTGAGGTGATTCAGCGGCGCAAGCACGTGCGGATTCCTATGGTGATTCCCATAGAAGTGGAGTATGTGCTAGGAACCGATAAAGTGCTGACCCTCCCGGCCCGAACCGAAGACGTGAGCGGCGGCGGGTTGCGTTTTACCGCCTTAAAGTTGTTTGCCCAAGAGCAGGATCTAACCATTCATATCCAATTTTCGCCCTCATCACCCCGGATGCGGTTGAAGGCCACCGTGGTGTTTTCCACCCAGAACCGGATCCATCGTCAGCCGGATGACCTGTATGCCACCGCTTGCCAGTTTTACGACCTTGACGATACCCAGGAAATGCTAATCGTGCGGGAATGCTTCCGCCGGGAACTGAAGCTGAAACAGTGATTCCCTGTGTGCTACAATAAGCCAATGTCATTGGGGATTACGGAAACAAAGCGGATATGTCCTCCAAAAGCCAGACAAAAGAGGATTTAAGGGCTCTTTCCACTGAGGAGCTGGTGCTGAAAGCCCAGGTCGATCAGATGAACGCGCTGGAAGAGCTGGTTTCCCGTTACCAGAAGCTGGTGTACGTAACACTGTACCAGTTGGCCCCGGAACGCAACGACATCACCGACCTCACCCAGGAAGTGCTATTGCGAATGTGTCGTTCCATTAAATCGTTGCGGAATCCCAAGACGTTCAAATACTGGCTGAACCGGATTATCACAAATCTTTTTTACGACGAGTTACGCAAAGCGCCGCGTCAGTTGAAAACCATTTCGCTGGATGAGCCGGTTTATGAAAGCGACGATGAACAAAGCCCTGCCCGTGATATCCCTGATTCCAGCGATATGCCGGATAAAATGGCGCTCAATTCCGAGTTGGATCGCAAGATTCAGTTGGCAATTCAGAATTTGCCGGAACAGTTTCGAACCATCATCGTCCTGAGAGAAATACAAGGGCTCAGTTACGAAGAAATTGCGAGCCTGACCGAAACAAACATCGGCACGGTCAAATCCAGACTGGCGCGTGCCCGCCTGAAACTCCAAGAGGTATTGGAACCCTACCTCAAGGAAATCTAGGCAAACTGAACTTGGTTAAATGTGTGATAGGAAGTTGACCTGATGCAGGAAACTCCCCCGTATTCTATAGCGGAAATCCGGATTTTACTGTCCCAATACCTGGACGGCGCCTTGCAGCCTGAGCGCATGGTGGAACTGGACACGCTCATGGAACAGTTTCCCCATTACAAGGAAGAATTAATCCAATTGCAGGCGGCTCGCGGCCTGGTTCAAAATTCAATGGAAAACGCGCTGGAAGAGCCGACGCTGCGCTATAACAAAATTAGCGACCTGGTATGGAAAAATATTGCCGGGCAACTGGAAGCGGATCAACAGACCGCGCCAGGAGACTATGACGCAGAATTTATTTCCGCTTATTACGACGGGGAAATTGCAGCCGATGACCTGGCCCTGAAAGCCTTTGAGGCGCAGCTTTACCAGAATGCCGAGGCTAACCGGGTTCTGGCGGAACTGGGCCACGTGTCCGACGCCATTCGCCAATTTGGCTACCGGCAGGAAGAAAATTGCGCCATTGATTTAACCGCGCAAGTCATGGCCGCATTGGCCGCCGATACCAATGCCGCCTTGGGTTCAGCCATTCTAGCGGAAGACGCCACGCTAAATCCTGAATTGGAAATGATTTCCGCCTATGCCGACCAGGAGTTGACGCCCCGTGAAACCATTGAGGCCAATCGCCTGATTGAAAGCCAGCCGCAATCTCGCTTGGCTTTGAGCCATTTTACCCGTATCTCGGAATGGATTCAGTCGATTAGCCAGCAGTTACAGGCCCAAGCCCCCGATGTGTGGCCCTATCTGGAGCCGATACTGCAAAAAAGCCCGCAAGAGGGCGGCATCGTGGTTCCTTTTGATCGGCAAAAGCGCCTGAAAAATATTCTTAGAATTGCTGTGCCTGCGGCTGCCGCCGTGTTTGTGGTCTTTCTGGCTTTCTCTGGCTTGCGGATGACGCCTGCCGGTCAAGCTTCGCCCTCTGCAAACGCCGCCAGCGCCAACGAACTGGCCTCTGTGCCGGTAGGTTCGCTGGGCCGCCAGTCCATGCGCTTCAGTTCCCCTCAGCAAGACGGCGATGCCCTGGATGTGTCTGCCGTGATGGATTCGCGAGCCTCATTGCCCCGGCCTTTAAAGCCAGTATTGGAGCCGTCCCCCAAAATAGCGGCCCGTTCCGGAGCGGCAGCCGGTGAGGAAAGCGCCGTAGATCCCAATGAAAGAACCCCATCTTCGGAAGAATACCTTTTCAAGGCGCTGAATGAGCAGATGCCGGAAGAGGATATCTCCAATATTATTGGAAAGTAGCCAGTAAGGATGCATATAAGGGTGTGATAACGTGAATTTTAAGGTTTTTCCCCGGCAGGCAGCCAAAACCATGAATGCCAAGATGTCTATAAAAAGTCGGCTTTTTGCCCGCGTCATCCTGTACTCCATTACTTTAATCTCGATTCCTGCCATTCCCGCGCTAGCCAGGGATTTGAATTGGGACAACCTGAACCTTAGCCCGCAGCAGGAAAACCAGATTAATCGCCTGGAAAATAGCTGGGAAAAGACCCATCAGGAAGTAAACGCCCAAATCGAAAAAGATATGGCCGAGCTGAAAATCCTGCTTCCTACCGGCGACACCCAACGCATCCGGCAACTTCAGACTCGCATTACCACCAATAAAATGTACCTGATGAACGAATCCATGGATACATTCCTTAAAAAACGCGATATGCTGACCCCTGTGCAGCGCAGCCAGTTGCAAAAAATGATGCCGGGTCGCTCATCTTCCAGTCAGAACAACTAGGGTTTCATCACTTACCAAAACGCTCGCCTAGCGAATGACCAGTACGCCCTCTTCCGGCAAAAAGGCTAAATGGGCTTCCTGAATCCGCTCGCCAGGGAATAACACCGGAATACCGGGCGGGCAATGGACGATGGTCTCTTTTGCCACCCGTCCCAGAGCCTGCGTTAGGCTAACCCGTTCCCCATTGCAGAAAAACGCTTCGCGGGGCAGCAGAGCCATTTCCGGAACCAGTACGGACGGGTTTGGCAATTCCAACCCGGCTTGAGCCATGCTGTCCGTCGCACCAGCCGCCGCCAACCATTTGTCCTCTTCTTGCAATACTTGCCGAAACGCCTCAAAATCTTCCGCTTCCAGTCCCAAGTTGGCTAGGTACAGCACTCCCTCCGGGGAGGCGGATTCGTAAGCAATTTGCCGCTCCGATTCGATATAGGCGCCCCATTCTTCACCCGGCAGGCTGGAATGCCTGAAATACAGCTTGCACGGATCCCAAAAGCCGAGCCAATCCTCCGCAGGTTGGAATAGCCGGAAGGTTTGCAACGTTTCAGCCAGATGACGCCGTAATGCGTGGTTTTTTTCCATTAAGCCCTGAATGCGGGATTGTCCCTGCGCTGATGACAGGAACGCCACACTCGCTTCCAGGCTTGCCATCAGCAGATAGGACGGGCTGGTGGTTTGCAAGGCGTTCAGTGCCTGCTGAAAGACATCCGGCGCAATGCGAGAGCCTTTTGGTAAATGTGCTAGCGCGCTTTGGGTCAGGCTGCCGCCGCTTTTATGCATGGAGTGAATCACCGCATCGCACTCAAACCCACAAGCGGAGGCCGGTAGTTGTTCCGTGAACGGCCATAGGCTGCCGTGCGCCTCATCCACTATTAAGGTGATGCCCTGAGCGCGACAAAGCGCTGACAGCTCCTGCACATCGCTGCCGATTCCCTCATAAGTAGGGGAGGTGATGCACACCGCGCGGACATCCGGATGGCGATGCAGTTGCGTTGTCAAGTTTTCCAGGCTTACGGCGCCCCATAAGCCCCACTCCGGCAAGCGTTCCGGCAGGAACCACACCGGCTGTGCGCCGGATAAAATCAGTCCGCTTAGCACGGAACGGTGTACGTTGCGGGGTAATAAAACCTTCTCCCCCGGTTTAATGGCGGCCAGGAGCGCCGCAATCAGCCCAACCGAAGCCCCATTCACCAGAAAATAACTGTACCCCACCCCGAACTGTTGTGCGACTCCCGCTTGCGACTCCAATAGGCACTCGGAAGGCTCGGATAGCACATCCAGCCCTTCCAGTTCCGTCAAATCATAGCGGTAAGGGTCTCGCGCCAGATCCACTCCCGGCAATAAAAGGCTATGACCGGCATGCGCAGGCACATGAAAGCGCCTGCGCCGTAACCGGTCATAATCCAAAAGAGCTTGAACCAGTGGCGTCACTGATCGTGGCTGACGGTCGACTAGTTGCTGGTCACTGCCTGCAACGGCTCCAGACCGTGCTGGGCGCGTTCTTCATCGCTGACGCCCTTGATGGTCAGGTTAATCCGGCCGCGCTCGTCAATGTCAACGACCTTGACCAGCACTTCATCACCAACCTTGAGGACTTCCTCGACGGTTTGTACGCGTCGGTTGGCCAGTTGAGAAATGTGAACCATGCCGTCCTTGCCGGGGAACAGTTCCACGAACGCGCCGATGGGAATGGTGCGGACGACCTTGCCCATCACCACCATGCCGCGCTCAATCTTGCGGGTCAGCCGCTCGATGATATCCTTGGCCCGTGTTGCGCCTTCGCCGTCAACGGAGGTGATTGTTACCAAGCCGCTATCTTCGATGTCGATGGTCGCTCCGGTTTCATCAATAATGGAGCGGATCATCTTGCCGCCAGGCCCAATGACCGTGCCAATCTGGTCTTTGTCGATGGTGAGCGTGATAATGCGCGGCGCCCAAGGCGACAGCTCCGCCCGCGGCTCGGCCAGCACGTCGGCAATGCGATCCAGGATGAACAGGCGACCTTTTTGGGCTTGTTCCAAGGCCACTTTCATAATCTCCAGAGAAATGCCCTGGATTTTAATGTCCATTTGCAGCGCGGTAACGCCATCGCGGGTACCCACCACTTTAAAGTCCATATCGCCCAGGAAGTCTTCAACGCCCTGAATGTCGGAAAGCACCACGAACTTGCCGCCTTCCTTGATCAGGCCCATTGCAATCCCGCCGACCGGGGCTTTAATGGGAACGCCCGCATCCATCAACGCCAGTGTAGAGCCGCAGGTGGATGCCATGCTGGTGGAGCCGTTGGATTCCAGAATGTCGGAGTTCACGCGGATGGTGTAGCCGAATTCTTCCTTGCTCGGTAGAACAGGGGCAATGCCGCGTTCAACCAGCGCGCCGTGGCCGATCTCCCGGCGACCGGCGCCGCGCATGGGCTTTACTTCGCCCACTGAATAGCCAGGGAAAGTATAGTGGTGCATCCAGCGTTTTTCGGTTGCCGGATCCACACCGTCTAAACGTTGTGCTTCGCCTGGTGAACCCAAGGTTGCAACGGACAACGCCTGGGTGTTGCCACGGGTGAACAAACCGCTGCCATGAACACGGGGAATAATACCGGCCTGGCAGTTGATCGGGCGAATGTCTTCCGCCCGGCGGCCATCGGCGCGTACGCCTTCCTCGGTAATCATGGTGCGCATAATGCGCTTTTCGGTCTTTTTAAAGGCTTCGCCCAGATAATCCAAAGGCTGTGCGGCCAGGAACGCTTTAACCGCATCATCTTCCGGCTTGGCTTCCAGCGCCGCTTTTACTTTTTCCTTGGCGGCTTCCAGCAATTCCTTGCGGCGGTTGCGATCGAACTCGTGATATGCCTCGAAAATCTCTTTTTCGGCGGTTTCTTCCACGAAAGCCTGTACTTTTTTAATGTCCGCTTCCAACGCGAAAATGAACGGTTTTTTCTCAATGCCGCATTGGGCTGTGAATTCTTTCTGAACCTTCACCTGTTCTTTAATGTGGTCATGCGCAAACGCCAAAGCCTTCAGCAATTCATCCTCGGAAACGAAGTTGGCGCCCGCTTCCACCATCATGATGGAATCTTCGGTGCCAGCCACAACCAAGTCCAAATCGCTTTCTTCGGTTTGCTGGAAGGTCGGGTTCACAATGAATTGACCGGACTTGCTTTTGGCTACACGAACGCCGCCAACCGGGCCGCTGAACGGGAGGCCAGACAGTTCCAGCGCCATGGAAGCGCCGAAAATAGCCAGTACATCAGGCTGAATGGTGCCATCCAGGCTGAGAGGAATCGCCACGATCTGCACGTCGTTGCGGTAACCGTCCGGCCACAGCGGGCGAATCGGGCGGTCAATCAGGCGCGAAGTCAGGGTCGCTTTGTCGGAAGGCTTGCCTTCCCGCTTCAGGTAGCCGCCAGGCAAACGGCCCACGGAGTACATTTTTTCTTCGAAATCAACCAGCAACGGGAAGAAGTCGATGCCGGGACGAGGCTTTTCGCTGCCTGTCGCCGTTACCAGGAGGGCGGTGTCACCACAACGAACAAGAACCGATCCGCTTGCCGCTTTCGCCAATCTCCCTGTTTCTAAATGAACCTCTTTGTCCCCAATCTTGAATGTTTTGGTCTGGATGTTTGGAAAAAGGATTTGTTCGTTCATGATGAATTTCTTCTTTCTACTTCGTGCTTTTCAATTTCAATCGAGCAAATTTAATTATAGGATCGCCTCGGGCAAATGCTCAACCGGCACCCGGAAACCTTGTCTCTTTCCTGTTTCCGGCTTCCATGCTGGCCCCTCTGCGAATGATATGGAGAAAATCCGGTAAACCCGCAAAACGAAAAAACGGGCACGAGGCCCGTTTCTTGGCTTTTTTACTTGCGAAGACCCAGTTTGGTAATCAGCTCTTTGTAAGCTTCAGGCGTATTGGACTTTCTGAAGTAGTTGAGCAACCGGCGCCGTCTGCCGACGAGAATCATCAGCCCGCGGCGGCAAGCAAAGTCTTTTTTGTTGATTTTAAGATGCTCGGTCAGATCGTTGATCCGCTTGGTGAGCATGGCAACTTGCACCTGGGTGCTGCCAGTATCATTGGTGCTCTGTGCGTGAGCGGTCATGATTTCTTTTTTGGTATCTTTTGTCAGCGCCATGTTTTATCTCATCGCCTTTTGAATTAAGTTTTACTTCTACTGGGATGCGTCTTATTATGTACGGTGATAGAAAAATTACAATAGCACCCGCGAAATGACAAAGCAATTTTATCGTAAACAACCGTTAAATGTGTGTTTGGCGCTCCTGATTTCTGGGTTTCTGGCCGTATTCGCCTTGAGTGGTTGCAAGGGCGGCTCCAGAACCAGTACGGAAGACGAATTGGCGCACGCTAAAAAGCTGATTTCCCAGGGAAATTATACGGCAGCCTTTATGGAGCTGAACCAGGCGTTATCGGAGGCTCCCAAGGATCCCAACGTCCACCTGAACTTGGGTTGGCTGTATTTATACACTGACGATGAGGCCAATGCGGAGAAAGAGCTGGGCATCGCCCGGGCGCTGGCCCCCGAACTGGCCGAGACCTACCACTTGCAAGGGTCTTTATACAGTTATAAGGCCCAAAAGGCAAAGACCCCGGAAGAGGCCAAGCGCGAGCAAGAGGCCGCCGTGGAAAGTTTCAGGCAATCGCTTTCGCGGGACGACAAGAATTATCAGGCTTATTTCGACCTGGCTGGCAGCCTGGCCGCCCTGGACAAGCAGGACGAGGTTCTGGAAACATTGGATAAGGGCTTTGAGTATATTCCCCCCAAGGATCTGGAAACCCAGGTGAACTTTGAAATCGCTTCCTGCGCGGCCAACGCCAAGTTACAGCAGTTTGAGGACGCCATTGCGGACTGTCAGCAGGCTTTGCGTTTTACCGCCAGCCCAGCTTCCCGCGAGCGGATTGAGGAAATGATTGAGAACATGAAGCTGATGAACCCGGCCCTCAGGACGTTAACCCCGGAAGAAGCGCCGCCCGCCGATAGTAAAGCTGCCAAGGAAGCTGAAGAACAAGCGCTGATCAACGAATCTTCTTCTGATTAGTCGATTAGCGAGGGCTAACCGGGTTTCTTACTTGAGGCTGGGCAGCCAGTAAGCCATCAGAACGGATGACAGGCCGATCCAGAAGCCCAGGAACGCCCCCAGAAAGGCTAGCCAGCGTAACTCCCGGCGGCAAATGCCGTAAATCATCTCTTCCAGTTGGGCATTGGAAAACTGATCCAGCTTTTCCACAATCATTTGCCCGATATTCAGCACGGGCAATATGCGGCCAATCATCAATTCCAACTCCCGGTGCAGATATCGGTTCAGGAAGCGGGCCAGTTCCCGCTTGAGATCGGGCCTTTTTTCGTTCAGCCACTGCTTCAGGTTGAGTTGCAGCAGCCGGTTGATGATGATGCGGCTACCCGTGCCGCTCCAACTGGCGATGGCCTGGGTGATTTCCGCGCGATGATCACTCAGGGTTTCGCTGAGCAGATCGACGGCGTAGCCAATCACGGCGTTCTGGGTTTCCGTTTGCAGGTCGGCGAAGGAAAAGTTGCTGATTCGCTCGGCCAGCCGCTCGCGAATTTCCAGGCGGTCGAGCATCTCGGTAATTTGGGCCTCAGCCTCGGCGGGCTGGCTCTCAAAAAACGCTTTCAGCTTGTGCAGGGTTTCATCAATACCCATAAACCGGGTCAAAAAGCCTTTTACGCCGCCCACCTGCTGGGAAATACCCCGTTCAATCAGCAGGATGTTGCCTTCCGTCAGCCCATCCGTCACCATTTTACGCAGGTAGGGCGGAGTCAGCAGGGTACTGAACAGCAGATCCGTCATGAATTCCGCTTGCTGGTAGTCGATTCGGGCATTCGACAAGCCTTGCGTGAACAATGGTTGCAGCAGGCCACGCAGTTTTTCGCCCCGCTCGGATTCCAGCCTGTCGATAAACCCGGTTGCCAACTGGCTCAAAAGGTCAGGAATGACTTCCTCCCCGTAGCGGTACAGGCTGCGGATTTGCTCCGTATTACGAAGCTCGCGCTCAATGGAATCCAGAACCGCCTCAATGCCGCGCACCAGGTTCTCTTCGGTAATCAGCTTTTCGGCCTGCTGGTGCAGATCGGTTTCGGTCAGCAGGGTGCGGGTGACGGTATCGGCGATGCTGTGGGATAAATTGGCCCGCCCACGGGGCATAATGCCCGGCGTGAGGGGAAGCTGGATATGGGTGCCAGGGATGAACTTGGCCTCGTAAGGATGAAAGAGCATCCAGATGGCCATTTCCGTGGCCAGCCAGCCATGGAGCGCGTAAAAGCAGGGCTGGAACCAGAATACGGGCCGCCCGACGTGATGGAAAAGCCAAAGGAAAAACGATTCCATTCGCTTATTTTAACATTCCGCTCATGCGCTGGCTATGAAAGCGCATGGTTGTTCATCAGGGCGAAAAACGCGACGGCCACGATGATGCGATAAATACCGAACGGCCCCAGGGAAGAGCGTTGCAGCAATTGAATAAACGACTTTACCGCAAACAGCGCCGAAATAAAGGCGACTATAAAGCCCACTGCGAACACGGCGATGTCGTTGACGCTCAGCTGATCCCAGATATCTACCAAATCCTTGATGCAAACGATGACCATGATCGGAACCGCCGCTAAAAAGGAATATTCCGCCGCCACGGTACGGCTCAGGCCGTTGGCCATCCCGCCGATAATGGTGCTGGCCGCGCGGGAAACCCCGGGACATAAGGCGAAACACTGGCACAACCCAATGCGGAACGCCTCTTTTACGTTCATGTCGTCAATGGAGGCAACGGTGTGGTTGAACTTGAAGCGATCGCTCAGCAGCAGCACCACGCCGCCCAGCGCCAACGCCCACGACACGGAAACTGGGTTGAACAACTGGCTTTTGATGGTGTGTTCCAGCAGTTTTCCCAGAATCAGAATCGGCAGGGAGGTAACGGCCAGCAGCGTGAGTCCCCGGAGGCCGAAAAACCCGCTCTGGGATTTGAAATCAAACAGGCAGGCGAACCGATGCCGGTAGAGGAACACCACCGCCAGAATGGCCCCTAGCTGGATGAACACTTCAAAGGAATCCACTACGGCCCCGTTGATTTTCAGCAGGTGGCTGGTCAGGATCATATGCCCGGTGGACGAAATGGGCAAAAATTCGGTGATGCCTTCCACAATGCCCAGAATGACGCTATCAAACAAATTCATGAAAAAACCGGCCCTTTAACTCTCTTCAACTCCGACCCATCTATTCTAACTACGGAATCGCTTAAACCGAAACGGTTTCGTGAATCTCCGTGCCAGCCTTGCCTGCCAGCGCGTCCACCACCTTATCCAGGCTGGTGATGAAGGCCCGCTTTCCGCCATGGCGCACATAATCTATCATGGCGGCTACTTTCGGCCCCATGCTGCCCGCCCCGAAATGTCCTTCTTCCATATAGCCTTCTGCTTCCGCTACGGAAATTCGGTGGAGCGCCTGCTGCTGGGGTGTACCGAAGTTCAGGCATACGTTTTCCACTTCGGTGCAAATAATCAGGTTCTCTATTTTGAGAGTTTTGGCCAGCAGGCAAGAGGTGAAGTCCTTGTCGATGACGGCTTCAAGCCCTTGGAAAACACCGTCCTTCAGGTAAACCGGGATTCCCCCGCCGCCGCAGCACAGCACCATAAAGCGGTTGTCGATCAATGCCTGAATGGCCTCGGCCTCCACAATCCGCAACGGCCTGGGAGAGGGAACCAGCCGCCGGTAGCCCCGATTGGCGTCCGGGCCGATGATCCAGCCCCGTTCCTCGTACAATTGCTGGGCCTCTTCCGCGCTGATGAATTTGCCCACCGGCTTGCTGGGCTTCTGGAAGGCCGGATCGTCCGGGTTGACTTCCACCAGCGTATTCAGGGCCATAATGGGCTTGTTGATGCCCCGCGCCAGCAATTGCCGGGTGAGTTCCCGGCTGAGCCAGTAGCCGATTTCACCCTGCGTCCACGACACACAAACATCCAGCGTCACCGGGCTTTCAAACAACCGCGCCGAGGTTTCCGCCATATCCAGCAGATTGCCCACCTGCGGGCCGTTACCGAAGGTGATCACCGGCAAATAGCCTTGCAGATACACTTCCACAATGCGGCTGCACACTTCCGTCACCATCGCGGGCGAAAGGTTGTTCCCGGTTTTCTTGTCGTACAGGGCGTTTCCGCCAATGGCAATCAGCACCGATTCCATATTGACACCTGCAACCTGCCTAACAGGCTCACTCACTACCATGTCTGTAAAGGGACGCTTGCAAAAGGAGCATCGTTTTGTGACGCGGCCCCTCTTTCCCTATAATGTAAAAGAACATAGCATACATTCCGTCCTTCGGGCCAGAGTTTCGGCTATACAAGCCCCTGTTTTAAAACCGCCTCGAACCCGTCCAGAATCTTTCCTGAAAGCCCATCCCGATGCCACCCTTTATCGGTCAACGCATTTACCTGGATCACGCGGCCACCACGCCGCTCGATCCGCAAGTGAAAGCGGCCATGCTGCCGTTTATGGAAGAGCAGTTCGGGAATCCCTCCAGTCTGCACTATTGGGGACGGCAGGCTCGAAAAGCCTTGGAACAGGCCCGCGAACGAATCGCCAACTGCCTGAATGCCAGGCCAAACGAAGTGGTGTTTACCAGTGGCGCTACCGAGGCGGATAACCTGGCCCTGTTCGGGGTGGCGGAAGCTTTGCGGGGCAGCAAAAAACATCTGGTTACCACCCAGATTGAGCATGCCGCGGTCGCCAACGCATGCCGCAGACTGGAAGCCCAAGGCTGGGAAGTCACCTGGCTGCCGGTGGATGCTGAGGGCTTTGTCTCGCCAGACGAGCTGCAACGCGCCGTGCGACCGGACACGGCGCTGGTGTCCATCATTCATGGCAATAACGAAATTGGCGCTATCCAACCCATTGAGCAACTGGGAGAATTCCTGAAAGCGCGCGGGGTCCTGTTCCACATCGACGCGGTGCAGACGGTGGGCAAGCTACCCTTGTCTCTGGCCGACTTGCCGGTGGATTACCTGTCACTTTCGGCCCATAAGTTCTACGGCCCTAAGGGAGCGGGCGCTTTGTACGTGCGTGAGGGTGCTCCCTTGCCTGCTCCCATGCTGATGGGCGGCGGGCAGGAAAACAACCTGCGTTCCGGCACCGAGAATCTGGCAGGCATTGTGGGCATGGCGGAGGCGTTGGCATTGGCCACTGAAATGATTGGGACTGAAACGCCCCGCTTGCGGGCTTTGCAAAGCCGCTTTACAGAGGACGTGTTGCGGGCCGTGCCGGGCGCGGTGCTGAACGGCCCGCGGGAAGCAGCCCTGCGGGTGCCGGGGAACGCGCATTTTTCCTTCCCGCCGGGAGAGGGGGAGGCGTTGGTGTTGCACCTGGACTTGAAAGGCATTGCGGTTTCCAGCGGTTCCGCCTGTCATAGCGCGGTGATTGAGCCGTCCCGTATTATAAAGGCGCTGGGCAAGGCGGATGACGTGGCCCGCGCGACGGTGCGTTTCTCGATGGGCCGCTCCACCACAGAGGCGGAACTGGATCGGGTGATCAGCGTACTGCCGGAGATTGTGAGCCGGTTTCGCAAGTAGCGGATGGGCTGGCTTGCGCCCACAAGGGCCGCATTGGTTACAATTGGAAACTTGTTACGGAAATTAATGGGATTGTTTATAGTTCTATGGTATAAATCAGAAGCTTTATTATAACTGTTCATTCACCCGGTATTTTTAAAGCCGTAAGGTCGTCGTTAAGGTCGCAAGTTACACCGCTGTTACTGGCAGCTTCCAGAGTTGCCACGGATAGTTTTCAGCGAGGCGTTTGGCCGGATTCAGGAATTTGCCAAGCCTAAGCAACTTATCATCTTGAGCTGTCTTATGTAAGTGATTACGCAAATCTCAAAATGCGTCAATAAAAAACCGATTAAAAAACAAACACTATGTTCATCACCTTTTTTTAAAAAAGTTCAATTCATGCGTGAGTGACACTCATTTTGTAGGGTTTAACTCCGAAGCGTCCCCACAAAGGACGCTTTTTGCTTGGTTGGGGCCGTTTAGCCGCAGAGACATTCCTCAAAAGCGTGGATAAAAGGCTTGGCGCATCGAATGTTTGTTCGTATTTTCAGGCCGTTTCAGGTAAAATAAAAAGGCGCATCAAGCGAGAGATCCCATGCCGCTGGCGTATCTCCTCCATCCGGCGCCCATCCGATGCCTCCTGGGAACGGTGCTAGAATAGATGGAAGCCAGCAGCGCGCGCGATACTCAAGCAAGCAAGGGCAAACCCTGTGACCATCCAGTATTCTTCATCCCAGCCCGGCAAGAACCGGCCCGGCTCCAAAAAGACGCAAAACCAGCGTCCTGCGCCGCCTTTGGAAGCTGAACTGGCAGATGAAACCGCCCATACTACCGAAGAAGCAGCCCCGCTCGCATCTTCGAGCAGGCAAACGGAGCGGCCCGGACTACTGAAAAGTCAGGAGACCTCTTACGATAACCGGCTGGAAAATACCATTCGGCCTAAGCGGTTGGCGGAATACATCGGGCAGTCCGCACTGAAGGACAGTATCCAGATTGGTCTGGACGCGGCCAAAAGCAGGCAGGAGGCGCTGGATCACCTGTTGCTTTACGGGCCGCCCGGTCTGGGCAAAACCACGCTGGCCATGGTTATCGCCCAGGAAATGGGCGCGGAAATCCATATCACCTCCGCTCCCGCATTGGAGCGCCCACGGGACATCCTGGGCATTTTAATGAGCATGAAGCCCGGCAGCGTGTTGTTTATTGATGAAATCCACCGCCTGAACAAGGTGGCGGAAGAGATTTTGTACCCGGCCATGGAGGATTTCGCGCTGGATCGCACCATCGGTAAGGGAGAAAGCGCCAAAATCCTGCGGGTGCCGCTGCCCCGCTTCACGTTGATTGGGGCCACCACCAAGGCGGGTTCACTTTCCGGGCCGCTGCGCGATCGTTTTGGGCTGGTGTATCGGCTGAATTTTTACAGCCATGCGGAACTGGCGGATATTATCCTGCGTTCCGCCAGAATCCTTAGTATTGAGGCGGATCAGGCTGGGGCGATGACCATTGCCGGTCGCTCGCGGGGGACGCCCCGGATAGCCAACCGCCTGTTACGCCGGGTGCGCGATTTTATGGCCGTCAAGCGGGCGGATCAATCCGTAATTGACCAGACGCTGGCCCATGAGGCGCTGGACTTGTTCGATATTGACCATATCGGGCTGGATCCTACCGATCGGTTACTGTTGAAGCTGATGATCGAGAATTTCTCCGGCGGCCCGGTAGGGCTGGAAACCCTGGCTTCCTCGTTGGGAGAGGATGCCCGCACCATCGAGGATGTATACGAGCCGTACCTGTTGCAGGCCGGGCTGATTAACCGTACCCCCCGGGGACGCACGGCGACGGCCAACGCGTATCGGCACCTGTCTTACAAGCTGCCGACCGGGTGGGGAGAGCAGGCGCGTCTGGAGTTTGAGTAATGCGTGAGGCTGGGCATTAGAAATGGTTGCATTGCAAGGCATTGAAGTAAACCAGGAACGGCATGATCCATAAACCAAATGGAAAGCAGGCAACAGGCCGGGTGAGGGCGCTGATGAACAGGCGCCCCCTGTGTTACGCTTTGTCTCAAAAGAGTAGGTGGTCTGGATGGCTGCTGGTTGGGCTGTTGGCGGTGATGCTATGCGCCTGCCTGCCGGTGCGAGCCGGACAAGATTTGCAGCAAACCCGACACACCATCATGAAACTGGTGCCGCACCCGTCGAAAAATAAGCCCAAAGCCGGGTCGGGCCATTCGTCCCCTCGTTCGGCGTTTCCGGCCAAGAAACCCGCGCCGCCGGAAACGGACAAGGACATTGGGCAAGGCGACGTATTTGGGGTGGTGATCGCGGTGAAAAATGCAGGCGCTGTGCCGCAGGGCAGCATGGTCAAGCCGGTTCAGAACCCGGAAATCCTCCAAAAAGTGACGATTCGCCTGGACGGACGCGGCCTGGAACAGGTGAAAGGGTTGACACAGCGGGTGATTACTGTGGATAACGTGCTGGGCGAGAACCCGGCGTACAATATTCCGCTAAAGCCCGGCGCGCGGGTGCTGCTGAACATGGAGAAAAATCCGTCTACCGGCAAATGGGTATTCTACATCGCCAACCGGGATCGTACCCCTGCGCTGATGATTCTGGCGACCTTGTTTGTAATGGCGGTGCTGCTGATTGGCGGCCCGGAGGTTTCCAAGCATGCCCTGCTGGTCACGCTGATGATGACCGGCTGCTACAACGCCCTGTTCCCGGCGGTACTGGCCGGGACAACCGGCCCCAATTGGATATTACTAATGTGTTTTACCTTTACCATTCTGGCCAGCTTTATTTACCAGACGCCCGGCACCCGTTCCTTTAACCGGGAGCAGTCGGTGGTAATTCTGGGGACGCTGGGCGGCCTAAGCATTTTGGCCCTGATTTTGTGGCTGATGCACGAAATTGGCCCGCTGGACGGTTTTTCCGCCGAGGGGCTGAGCGCGTTGTGGTACCGTTCGCCTAAAATGGATTACTGGACGTTTTTCATGTCTGGCGTGTTGATCGGGTTTCAGGGCTTGCTGTTTTACCTGTGCTGGACGCTGGCCCAGAACCGTAAAGAGGCCGACGGCAAGCCGCTTGGCTTTAGCCAGCGTTTCCATGTGGTCATGCTGCGGGGGCGGCGTATGCTGGGGCCGATTCTCTCATCGGTGGGCCTGCTGTTTTTGGGGTTGCTGATGCCCATTTTGCTGCAATTGCAGGGAACGCCCACCGCGCAGTTCATTAACCTGGAAAGCACCGCCTCCATGCTGGCGTACGCCTTTGCGGGCGGGCTGACCCTGATTCTGACCGTGCCGCTAACCGCCCTGATTGCCGCCTGGCTGCTGGGTGAACGCGGCGATTCCTCGCCGGTCATGGCTGCCACGCAGTCCGTGAAAGCCAGGCTGACCAATTTCCCAAATAACGGGACACCGAAATGAAAACGCTCAGTCCTCTCTATAATGGAATCTGGAGTGAGCTAACGACAACGAGGAAGCAAGAATGCCATCCCTGCCAGAGCAGAACCGAATCGCCACGGAACAGGAGCAATTCTGGGCCGGGGCGTTTGGCGATGACTATACGGATCGCAATGCCATCCTGCCGGAGCAACGCTGCCCGTTTTTCCGCAAAGTATTGAACCTGACCGATGGGGTGCAATCCATTTGCGAACTGGGCGCCAACCGGGGGCATAACCTGCTGGCGCTGCAAGCCATCAACCCGGATTTGCGCCTGACCGGCGTGGAATTGAATGCGAAAGCCTTCGGGGCGCTAGCCTGCCATGCGGGGATTGAAGCAGTGCAATCCTCCATTCAGGATTTTGACCCGGACAGTCGGTTTGACTGCGTGATGGTTTGCGGGGTGCTGATTCATCTGAACCCGGAAGATTTACCGACGGTTTACCGTAAAATGGCGAGCCTTGCAAACCGCTATGTTTTAATTAACGAGTACTACAACCCCACCCCGGTCGAGTTGCGCTATCGCGGGCATGCGGGCAAGTTGTTCAAGCGGGATTTCGGCGGGGAGTTCATGGATGCAAACGCCGATCGGGTTCGCCTGGTGGATTACGGTTTTTTGTGGCAGCGCGTGGAACCCGCCTGGAACAACACGACCTGGTGGTTGTTTGAAGTGGCTGTTTGATGAAATTCGAACCTGGCTGAACAGGGGCAATTCTCAGACTTTTTGCTGATCCAGCGCTTTCTTGAGCGCCATCATCTGGTCGCGGAGCTGGGCGGCTTTCTCGAATTCCAGCATGCGCGCGGCGGATTTCATCTCGGTTTCCAGCTCCGCAATCAGCGCGGGAATCTGGTTCGCCGGAATCGCGGTGGCCTCTTCCTGCATTTTTTTGGAGGATTTTTTCACCGGGCTGCGGCTACCATCCCCGTTGTCCTCGCCATCGCCCATGTTGCCGATTAATTCCAGCAGGCCGTACGTGATATCTTTTTGGATGGTCTTGGGGATGATGCCATGCTTTTGGTTATAGTTCATCTGTATTTGCCGACGGCGCTCGGTTTCGTCCATGGCGCGCCGCATGCTGTCGGTCATGTTATCGGCATATAAAATCACCATGCCCGCCGCGTTTCGGGCGGCCCGGCCAATGGTCTGGATCAGGCTGGATTCGGAGCGCAGGAAGCCTTCCTTGTCCGCATCCATAATCACCACCAACGTCACTTCCGGCAAGTCCAGACCTTCCCGTAGCAGGTTGACTCCAATCAGCACGTCAAAGTCGCCCAGCCGCAAATCGCGGATGATTTCCATCCGCTCAATGGGTTTCACCTCGCTATGCAGGTAGCGCACCCGAATGTTCAGGGTTTCAAAGTATTCGGTCAAATCTTCGGCCATGCGCTTGGTGAGCGTGGTGATTAGCACCCGCTCGTTTCGCGCGGCGCGAGCGCGAATTTCTTCCAGCAGATCATCCACCTGGTTCTGGGTGGGACGTACTTCCACGATCGGATCGAGCAAGCCGGTGGGCCGGATGATTTGCTCGGCGATTTGCGCGGATTCGCCGATTTCGTATTTGGACGGGGTGGCGGACACATAAATGCGCTGCCCCACCCGTTCGCAGAACTCCTCAAAGTTCAACGGGCGGTTATCCTTGGAGCAAGGTAGCCGGAACCCGTAATCCACCAGCGTTTCCTTGCGGGAGCGATCGCCGTGGTACATGCCCCGCAACTGGGGAATGGTCACGTGTGATTCATCCACCACCAGCAGAAAATCCTTGGGGAAATAATCCAGCAGGGTTTTGGGCGGGGTACCGGGCGGGCGATCCTCGAAAATACGGCTGTAATTCTCAATGCCGTTGCAGTATCCCACTTCGCGGACCATCTCCAAATCGCGCATGGTGCGTTGCCTGTCTCTTATACACATC
>CABHPA010000070.1 GCA_902168245.1 Candidatus Melainabacteria bacterium | reverse complement strand
TGGCCTTGTCGCAGGGCATCGATTTTGGCGGGATTGTTATCCACGCAAATCACGTCATTACCCATCTCGGCAAGACAGGTTCCGGCCACCAGGCCGACATATCCGGTTCCAACCACGCAGACTTTCATACAACAGTTCCCTTGATACACAAATAATTGTGCAATTTTTCGTTAAAACGTTACTTGCTTCCAACTAAACACAGGTAAATATTTGAAATTGCCTACCCTTAATAAAAGTTAATTCCGTTTGAACTTTATAGAGCATATCTTGGGCACATAAAGAGCAAATGATATTCATTTTCCATAATAACGCAGGAAAAGTTTCCAAAACCGAAATTAGTAATGGTTTGTCGCGACGTTGTATGCTCTGGGCTCAAAAATGGGCTACTAATTAGGCATAATGCCCTTACGAGAGTGGTCCACTATATATCGTATGTAATGGTCAGGAAAAGAGCAAAGGAATTGACCTTAGATAAGATGTCACTCAAATGGGATTAACTCGAACGTATCAAGATTTCAGATTATTTAATAATCGGCATTACCCATCATTAATACAACTTATGATTATTATCATCTACCCTATAAAGGGCAAACCTACAACTACATTGCCTTGTATGAAGGCTTTTTCCTGATCTGCAATATCAGCAGCCCCATCCCAGAAGATGATGCCGTTACGGTAGTATCGCTGAGGATGTTCGGGTAGAGGAATATTGACCTTTCCTGCATATAGATCATGAATACTTTCCAGATATTGGCTGGGGTTGCCGATATCGCTCCAGTAACCATCCACAACTTGTGCCCAGAAAGTTCCCATTGAACTGTCTTCCAGTGTGCGCTTCAGAATAGCTGGAAATAAATCCATTGCAAAATCAAAGGGCACTTCTGTTGGAACGAGTTGCCCATTTGCTTTGGCTTGTATTTGGGCTTTTTCCAGTAATTCGCTATAAATCTCCCGAATCAGCGGATATGCTTGAGGAGAAAAAATATAGATGCCAGTATTACCAAGTCTGGATTTAGCTTCTTCGGTATTCGGTTTTTCCTGAAAATCTGTAATTTGCCCCGATTTTCCATCGGAATCGGAGCAGTCGGTCACAATAATGCCAAATTTATCCACATCTTTGGAGGCTACTTCTTGACAACCTATCGTAATCAATGCCTGTTGTTCGATATGGATATTCATTAGATCAGAGAAGCTGACATCAGTGACTGTGTCCCCTTGTACAACCAATAAAGGTTGAGACAGATCCAGCAAATCCTGATAAGCCGGGTCCAGCAGCATCTTACGCAAACCGCCCGCAGTGCCAGAAGGTTGATTTTCATCGATAAAATCAACCTGTTCGGCTTTTGATTGTACTAGACTGGCTTTCAAGGATTCGGGCTTGAAATAGGTGTTGACAATCAGATGCTCAAAACCATGGGCAGTTAAGCTGTTAGCAATGCAAGCAATGACACTTTGCTTGCCCACCAAAGGCACAGCTGGCTTAGAATAGTCTGTACTGTCCCCTGAAATACGCTCAAAGCGTGTCGCCATACCGGCACCCAGAATTGTAGCCTGTTTGGCATGGAGCTGGGGCCGACCGGGACGAATATTTGTTGCTGCTTTGTCAACGTTTGTGGTGATGACATTGCCTACCAGCACAAGTTCGAGATCATCCAAAACCAGCCTTGCACCCGGTAAGACAAAATAACGAACTCCTAAAGGGGAAGTAATTAGGGCCATAAAGCCCCCTTTTCCCCAAAACAGTTCAATCTGGTGTGCATGGTTGTTCCCTTGTTCTACTGTTCCCAAGCATTGACCGGTTCGAGTATCGATAATCTGAAAGCGGTTGGTTGCCCCCGATACAGGATGCAGGCTTAAGCGACCAACTTCCACGACATCATTAAGCTGAATTGACTGGTTAGTTAAAATTTTCGTCACGTTCAATAATCCATTAAAGTTTATTTATTAAATAATAAGAATTAATGCTTTGAAAGCAATTGGTGGTCAATGTATAGTAAAACTGAGTAGAATCGCAATTTGCGTCAATTGTAGCAGAAAACACAAACAAACAGAAAATAGTGCATTTAGTGTCTTACCCTTAAATTTTATTGAATGCTCCATGCTTTACCGTTGAAAGCCAGTCATCTTGTCTTGATCCGTTTGAAACCGACTATTATTTGCCGCCTAGGGGAATGCCTTTCAAGTTCTTTGAGTGAAAGGCATTGTACAGCGAGTGAAATCAACTCATTCCAATTCATACTCATCACACAAGTTCGTTCTCAGGAATCTTCGATTGTTACCGCATTGGGTAGAATCTAACAGCGAAGAGACAGTCTCAGCTTTTCCTGAAATCTCGTTATATGCCTGGCGAACTTATATAAGAGACTTTGGCTGCTTTTCAATCTCAAATTTTCCACCTTTCTCGCTCCTTCAGTTGTGTAGCCTTATTACTACATAATTGATAGTATAGCTTTATTACAGCTAAGAAAAGGGTATTAGTTTACCGAAAGGCTTGCAGAGTGGACTGTATGCTGCTATAATTAATTATACAATGTTTCTATGACAAGCTTTTAGAGATAAGAGGCTATTAAAGGGATACATTACACCAGCTTGCGATCCCGCTGCTGGCAAAGCGCATCGGATCGCTAGAGGCCAGAAACTGCCAGGATAGGAGCGTGAAAGTGAATCATGTCTCTCCCTAGAATCGAATTTGTAGATTTAATCCCATTGGAAAGCATCGTCCCAGATCCTGATTCCCTCCGAAAAGAACTCGACCAAGAGCACATACAGGATCTCATTGAGAGCTTCAATCTCCTGCCCATGGGGCCATTGGATCCCTTGGTAGTTAAACCCATTAAAAACGGGCTTTACCAGATCATCAGCGGGAATCACCGTTACCAGGCATTGCTGGAAGGTGGCTGGAAAGACGCGCCATGTCATGTGATTGAACCCTTAAACGATGCAGAAGAGTTCCTCATGAAACTGCATGCCAACAGCAAACGGAAAAATCTGAACGATCTAGAAATGTGTGAAGCCCTTGCCCGGGAAAAAGCCATCTATGAAACCTTTTACACCGAAACGAAATGGGGCGGTAACAATCAGCAATCACCGTGTGGCAAGTTTTGCCACACGGTGAACCAGCCCTTTACAGAAGTAAAGGCAAAAACATCCGGAACAGCAGAAAGAACCGTCAGGCAGGATGTAAAAATCGGCAAAGTGATTCAGGAAATTCCGGAACTGAAAGAAGCTAGGGCCAGTAAAATGGAGGCTTACGCGATCGCCAGACGGAAGCCTGAAGAACGGCTGATAGTGAAAAAAGCGCTCCAGGCTTCCAGTAATAAAATGGAGACTTTGCGGGTGTTCACTCGGCATGAACCTAAACAACCGGAAGAAAGCCCAGGGGACTATGCTTATCGCTATTTCAAGGATGCCCATCGTTTACTGAAACAAGGGATTGATTGGAAAAGCGTGTCCATGGAAAAATTAAAGGATCTGGTGGAAAGCAATACCCTCACTGAACTGGTCCAGCTTCTGGAATTGGAGGCCGGACGGATTCAGGCTGAAATCACAGAAGACTAAATTCAAAAGGATGTTTCAAGGGAGGTGACAGAAACCATGTCATCGGTGATTAAGCAGTATCTGTATATCCCCGTACCCTTTAAGCTACCGAACAACACAAGCCAGCCAGATACCTGGCAATGGCAAAACCGAAACCCAATGTCTGCCGGGTTATCTGCTCTGTTGTTCCAATGGATTGATAAACAGGCAAACAGTCGTCCCAAATGGAATTAGGACCATGTTGAGATGAAAGTGACTATTCAACAGGCTGCCGAAAGGCGGGGGAAAACGCTTTATATTTTATCCACTGATCTTTCCATTCCACTGCAAACGGTGTATGGCTGGCAACGGTTAAATCGGCTGCCCAGACAAGATTATCTGGATTTACTTTGTCGGTATCTTCAATGTGGAATCCAGGAATTATTAAAACCGGATTATGCTCTTTAAAAGGTATTACAAAGCAATTTAATCTCTGCTACATTGAATTTAGTGTGATTCTCCTAGCCATTACCAAAGCGCGTTGGTTGAGCCCGCGCCCCCTGAGAGAATCCAGGGGCTTTTGATTCCAGGAGGAATCTCTCATGGCGTTTTCAGATGTATCCTGCCCTGAGTGTCACTCCCCGGAGAATATCTTTCGTAAACGACATTCAGGCATCCGGTATGCCACACTCAGGGATAATACCGGAATAATAGTCGGGGAATTACGGTATTACCAGTTGCATTGTCATACTTGTGAAGCCCTGTTTTATTTGCAAGAGAGGCGCTTTTACGGTGTGGCGGAAAACCAGCTTCAGAAATTGATTGTGCAATCAGAAGAATTTCAAAAGGCCAGTCTGCATAAGCCGGGAACCATCCAGATTGGCACCACGGCCAGTGAATACACATTAATGATTGCAGCCGGAGCGGATCGTTCTTATTCCTTAAATCGATTTGGCCAATAAGCCATAGGGGCCTATCATCATGGATTACTGGCGGAATCTGCTGTCTGCCGCAATGGGCAAACAATCCCCGGCCATGCGACTGATTTCGCATGCCAAAGTAGGCCGGGCAGTTTGGAGCGGACGGGATTACGGAAAATTTGCCGATCAGGGCTTCCGTCGAAATGCAATTGCGTATGCTTGTATTTCCATGATCTCTGACTCAGTCAAATCCGTCCCGTGGGTGTTGTATCAGGGCCAAGGCAGTAAGCGTCAGGAATTATCCACGCATCCACTGTTAACACTTTTGTCTCACCCCAACCCCATGCAGTCCGGTGCTGATTTTCTGGAAGCCTTGAGTGGTTTTTACCTGATTGCCGGGAATGCGTATATCGAAGTCATTCTAATCGGTAAGGGGCCTCAGGAACTCTGGCTGCATCGCCCGGATCGGATGAAAGTGGTGCCTGGGGCCAATGGACTACCTGAGGGGTATGAATACCAGGCTGGAGCAGAAGCTTACCGCTGGGCAGTGGATCCGATTAAAGGAAAAGCGCCGATTCTTCATCTGAAAACCTTTAATCCCCTGGATGACTGGTACGGGATGAGTTTTATTGAAGCGGCTGCTTACGGGATTGATCTGCATAACACTTCTAACGCCCATAACAAAGCTCTGCTGGATAACGGGGCGGCTCCATCGGCGGTGATTACCTATAAAGCGGAAGATGGAACTCTGTTGACAGACACCCAATTTTACCGACTCAAACAAGAAATCGAGGAGGAATATACTGGTGCGCGGAACGCTGGCAGGCCGTTACTACTTGAAAACATCACCTGGCAATCGTTGGGATTCTCCCCCAGAGAACTCGACTGGCTCCAGGGTAAAAACGTTACCGCCCGGGAAATCGGACGGGTCTTTCGAGTGCCTTCCCAGATGCTGGATATCGAAGGCTCTCAGACGTATGCCAATATGGAACAGGCCAAACTGGGCTTTTGGGAAGATGCGGTCATTCCCCTCTTGGTCAAGATACGGGATGCCTTGAACCAATGGCTGGTGCCCTGGTATGGGCCAAACCTTTACCTGGATTTCAATCTGGATGAAGTTTCGGCCTTGATCCCTCGACGGGCTGAACGCTTTGAACGCAATGTCAAGGCCGTGGAAGCGGGACTCTTAACCATTAATGAAGCCCGGGCCGATCTGGGGTATGAACCCGTGGATGGCGGGGATGTGATCCTGGTTCAAAGCAGTAAATTGCCCTTGTCCCTAGCTGGAGAGATCCCCAATCAGGAAACCAACAGTGACAGTAACGGAGCACAAGGCATTGATTCCTAATGTTTAATTTGCCCAATGATAAAGCCAAACAGCGTTTTCAGGCCGCCTTTTTACGGATTGAACTGCCGTATGAAAAAGCGCTGAGCCATGTGCTGGGCCACCAGCTGGATCAATTGGCTCATCAGGCGGCCAGGGTGTATGAACAAGACGGACTGAATGCGGCACTGGCCATTGTGGCTCAGTATGAAGAACCCATTCGCATCCGGTTATTTCAAGCTTTGAGTGACACGTATAGCCGATTTGCAGATGAAGCACTGAGCACACTGGATCCCACTATATCCCGAAACGCTCGGTTTACGCTAGCCGCTCAGCGATATATCCGAAGCCATGGGGCCGGTAAAATCAAAGCAATCAGTGAAACGACCCGGCAGGCGATCCGGCATGTGGTGGGTCAAGCCATCACGGAAGGATTGAGTGTGCCGGAGACTCAACGGCGGATCCTTGAGAAAACCGGCGGGCAGATTGCTCGAAAACGAGCCCGCACGATTGCCCAAACGGAAGTGCATGCCGCTGCCAACGCCGGTTCTCAAGCCGCCATGGACTCCTTGAACCGTCCGTACCAAAAAGAATGGATTTCCGCTTTGCAACCGGGCAGAACCCGTCCCTGGCATTTGGCGGCCCATGGCCAGGTGGTGGATGGGAATGCTCCATTTCTAGTGGACGGGGAGCATTTACAGTATCCCGGAGACCCACTGGGTTCCGCTCGAAATATCATCAACTGCCGCTGCGTGAACGCTTACCTGCTTTGAGGTTTTTTCAAGATGGAAAAACGATTTTTGGAAGTGCCCTTTGAAATCAAAGCCATCCAGGATGAAGACGGCATTTTTGAAGGGTATGGTTCGGTCTTTGGCAACACCGATGCGGATGGGGATGTGATTGAAACCGGGGCTTTCACCAAATCCCTGTTGAAGCACCAGGCCAACCATACTCAACCCGCCCTGCTCTGGATGCATGACCCGACTCATCCGGTAGGGCGGTATCTGGAAGTCCGTGAGGATGCCCGGGGATTGTATGTCAAAGGCCAACTAATTCTGGAGAGTTCTCAAGGACGGGATGCCTATGCACTGCTTAAAGGCGGGGCGATCAACGGACTGTCCATTGGCTATGTCCCCAAGGAATGGGAATTGAACAAAGCCCATAAAACCCGGCAACTCAAAGAGGTGGAACTCTGGGAAGTGTCTCTAGTGACCTTTCCGGCCAATACGCTCGCCCGGATCATGGCGGTGAAACACAAATTTGCCGCAGGGGAAATTCCCAGCCTTTCTGAAATGGAACGGTTTCTATCCCAGGAATGCGGGATGAGCCTCAAGGAATCTCAACTGCTCCTGAAATCCGGTTACGACGCTTACGTGGCTTTTGTCAGGAAGCAAAGAGCCGATAGCTCTGGAATTCCAGAAGAATCGGATGATGCTTTGGCATTCAGCGAAAAGCAGTTGGATGAGCTGACGGCTCTCCTGAAAAGTATTTAAAACCTGACTCATTTTCCAAGACGCCATGCGGAATGCTGGCATCCATTCGATTGCCCAAAATCCAAGTAAGGAGAAATCCGGCATGTCCTTTGAACAATTAAAAAGCCTGCTGGAAGAGCACAAAACGGCTGTGGTGGCGCTGAAAGCAGCAGACTCTGAACGGGCGGAGGAGATCAAACGTTTGGGAGCTAGTTCCGGAGAAGCGGAACAAAAAATGACTGAAATTAATGCCAAGCTTGATTCGGTGGAAGAACAAATCACCAGCCTGGAAACCGCTCTGCAGCGTAAAGCCAAGGAAGTGATCCTGCAAGACGGCAAAAAATCCTATAGCGGCGATGTCATCGAGCACAAGGAAGCGTTTAGCCAGTTCCTGCGCAAAGGTCAGGAAGTGGGGCTTCGGGAACTGGAAGCCAAAGCCATGTCCACCCTATCTGATCCGGATGGGGGCTACATGGTGGCGGTGCCCATGTCGGACCGGATTGTGCAATATGTCTTTGAATCCACCCCCATGCGGGAACTGGCCGGACAAGTCAGCATCAGCACCCGAGCGTATCCGGGGATGTATGACAATGATGAAGCGGATGCAGGCTGGGTGGGAGAAACCGAATCCCGCCCTGAAACCAAAACCCCGCAACTGGGGCAATTTGAAATCCCGGTGCATGAAATTTACGCCAAACCCAAGGTAACCCAGACGCTCTTGGATGACGGGGCCTTTGATGTCGAAAGCTGGCTGGCTCGAAAAGTAGGCGCTAAATTTTCCCGCAAGCAAAATACGGCCTTTATCGTTGGAGATGGGATGAAAAAGCCACGAGGCATTTTAACTTATCCTTCCGGGACGAATCATAAACAGATTGAACAAGTGGTGAGCGGCAATGCAACCGCCTTGACCGGGGACGGGATTATTTTGCTGTTGGGTTCTCTGAAAGAAGCCTATCTCTCCAATGCCTCCTTCCTGATGAAACGCTCCACCTTGACCCAAATCCGCACCCTCAAAGACGGGCAAGGCAATTATCTGTGGCAGCCCAATTACCAGTTAGGGCTAGCCCAAACCCTGGTGGGTTATCCCATCCGCACTGGGGAAGATATGCCGACCGTGGCGGCGGGAGCCTTGCCCATTGCTTTTGGCGATTTTCGAGAAGCGTATCTGATTGTGGATCGTCAAGGGGTGCGGGTATTACGAGATCCGTATTCTTCCAAACCGTTTGTGGAGTTTTACCATACTGCTCGGGTGGGCGGAGATGTGGTGAACTTTGAAGCCCTGAAATTGCAGAAGATTTCAACTTAAAAAGGAGCATGCGTTATGCCCACAGATTTGCATCACAGTATTCTGGTGGAATCGGTCTTGAACACGCAAACCGTCAGCGGAGCGGCTGGGGAAGTGTCGGTCACCAAAATTGATCGACAAGGCTTTGAGTCGCTGGAATTCATTGCCGCACTGGGGGAATCAGGGGACACCTTATCCGGGGCCTTGAAGCTTGAATTTATCTTAAAAGAAGGGGATTTAAGCGATGGTTCCGATCTGGCCCCGGTGACTGACCCCACTCTGGTATTGGGAGCTATCCCGGACAATAACGGGATTGTGATCACCGTGGATGCGGATGGGGAAGACGGGAAAGTCTATTCGGTTGGGTATGTGGGCGAAAAACGGTACGCAGCACTAG
>CABHPA010000069.1 GCA_902168245.1 Candidatus Melainabacteria bacterium | reverse complement strand
CCATCAAAATCGATGCTGACGACTTGTTCCACCCCATCCACATTGCGAATCATCCCAATATCACCGTTGAACACCTCTTTCTCATAGTTGTTTTCGGTTTGCATCACCTTATCCCCGGGAGCAAACCGGCTACCGTAGCGCTCAATCCCCAGGCCCACTTGCGGATTCAGGGCTTTTTGCAACTCAATATTCAAGGAACGGGCTCCCAAACCAGAGCGGTTCATGGGGGTAAGCACCTGGATCTCTTCAATGGATTTTAGCCCAAAGCGCTGAGGAATCCGCTGCTTGACCAGTTTCAGAAGCAACTCATGGATTTTCTCTGGCTCATTGGCCTCAATGAAATAGAAATCGCTGGTTTCAGTACCTGCCTTCAGATCTGGCATCTGTCCCTGATTGATCCGATGGGCATTGGTGATAATTCGGCTTTGGGCGGCTTGCCGGAAAATCTCGGTCAGTCGAACCACAGGTAGAGCGTCTGACTCAATCAGATCTGATAAGACATTGCCAGGACCCACACTGGGCAATTGATCCACATCCCCTACCAGCAGTAAGGCGGCTGAATCAGGGATGGACTGAACCAATTTGTTCATCAGCAGCAGATCCACCATGGAACACTCATCCACAATCAACACATCGCAATCTAAGCGGTTCTCCCGGTTATGCTTGAATTGGGCCGTCTGGGGATCAAACTCCAGCAATCGGTGAATCGTTTTGGCTTCCAGTGCCGTACTTTCTGATAAACGCTTGGCAGCCCGTCCGGTGGGAGCACACAGCAAGCAATTGAGTTTTTTGGCGCTCAGAATCTTTAGGATGCTGTTTACCAGGGTGGTCTTACCGACACCAGGACCGCCTGTAATAACCAGCACCTTGCTCTGTGTGGCAAGGGTGATGGCTTCCCGCTGAGAGGCCGCCAAGGTTAAACCGGTTTGCTGTTCAACCCACTCCATAGCTTTAGGCACATCAATAGGCGGAAGAGGGTGGGTTCCCTGGGCTAGATATTTTAACGTCCTGGCCAGAAACGTTTCTGCCTGGTAAAGGGCATTCAAGTAGAGCCAGACACCTTGGTCTGTCGCTTCCCGGACCAGATTTCCTTCGGTCAGTTCCTGTTCAACGGCTTGCTGGATGATTGCTTCCGGGATCTCAAGCAGCTTCACTGCTTCCTGAATCAGCTCTGTCTCAGGAAATGCACAGTGTCCTTCTCCAGATAGTTCCAGCAACACATGATTGACACCTGCCCGAGCCCGAATCAGGGAATGGGCATCTATTCCCAGTTGTTGAGCCAATTGATCCGCCGTTTTAAAGCCAATCCCTCGAATATCCTGAGCCAGGCGGTAGGGATTGGCTTGTACAACCTCAACCGCTTGTTCTCCATAGGTTTTATAGATGCGAACGGCTCTCATAGTACCGATACCATGGGATTGGAGAAAAACCATGATTTCCCGTACCACCTTTTGTTCTTTCCAGCCCTTGACGATTTTGCCGTAGCGGCCTTTCCCGATGCCTTCCACACGTAATAACCGTTCAGGTTCTTGTTCAATCACTTCAAACACTTGCTGTCCAAAAGCCTTGACGAGCTTAGCGGCAAAATGTGGCCCGATTCCCTTGATGAGACCTGAACCCAGGTATTTCTCCATACCCTCCAGCGTAGTAGGGGGAATAAAGCGTAGGTTTTGGGCTTTGAACTGAACCCCATGTTCCCGGTCATTGGTCCAGTAGCCAATGGCTTCAATATGTTCACCAGCCGTAGCCGAGGCATGGTGCCCTACGACCGTGATCAAATCCTTTTCCCCAGACACTTTGGCACGGAGCACACAAAAGCCACTCTCGGCACTGTGGAATGTAACCCGCTCCACCTGCCCAACAAGTTTTTCCATGCTGTTTGCGGGTATGCCCAAAATAAGAAGCGTCCTGTTTCCCTGTCTCTATTGTAGTCAGACGTTCAATGAAGCATAAAGCTCCCGACTTGGTCAAATGGCCTGGAAATCAGAAACATGGCAAAATGGATCTGATTTTGTAGCTTGGGAAACAACCTGCTGGTTTCTTCTGTAAATCTCAATACAGGTAACAAGGCTCCCACAACGGTCGTACTAGCACAAATCCTTATCTTTCCTTTTTAAGTAAGCATGTACTTTAGCTTTTAACTTTTAGTAAGGATTGAAGCAAATGGCAATCAACTCGGTTGAAAATGGAATCAAAGCCAGCTCCTCTGCCGTAATCCGCAAAGTAGAGCAAACCATCTCCTCATCCGAGTCATCCGCAGCAACCGGGCTTAAAAAAGATACTTTAGATATATCCAAGAATTCAACACCCCTTCAACCAGCTCAATGCCTCTGGGAAGAGATTAAAAACTATTTTGCTCAAATTTGGAACTGGTTAAAAGGACTGTTTTCAGCCCAAAACAGCAAGAATCTCAAGCCAATGGAAGAGCCGAAATTAAAAAACAATGGCTCTGCTGCCGACACATCAATGGGGAAAGCAACCGAAGAGAAGGCTCAGCCTGTTTCTCCAGTTATAAATACAGAAACTTTATTGGACAGCACGCCTTCCCCAAAGCAGCCGGTAACCAAGCCTGAACCTGTCAAACCCAAAATGCAAAGTCAGGCAACCCAGACTGATCCGATTGAATCAACCGTACAAGTTCAAGAAATCAAAGATGAACCTCTTAAATCAACAAAAGCGACTGAGACAGTGGGCGAAAACCCCAAAAAGCCAACGCTTGTCAATCAAGCGACTCACACAAAACCGCTATCGAAAATAGAAGAGTTTGAATTTATCAGCCAGGATCTGCAAAATACTCAAAAACGGATTAGTTCACATCTTAACAATCTACAGCAACGATTCAATCAGGGCGCACTACCCACACCCCTGACAGAATTAAACATAGATGGGCACAGTCCCGTGTTCCATCTGCTCAATGCCGGTATTGATCATCGTATAGGCTGGCTTGATCCTACAGATTTGGAAGACAGCACAATCGCAACGCTGCAAGAGCTGAGCGCCAAGTTTAAATCTGCCCATACCCCAGAAGAGCAGGCCCGGCTTATCCCCCAAAATGTTAAAAAGCATTTATTGGACTCTAGTCGCCTTCAATCCATGAGGCAGTTTCATTTTAAGGCCTCTGAAAGTTTAGACGCGATTAATCAATATATCGATAAATATGCCAACTCATGGTGGCCAGGTTATGCCGTCAGTCAGCCAGATGTAGCGACTATCGCGGAACTTAGCAAAGCGGTGGAGGAGTACGGACTCGCAGCAAACCGCCTGCATA
>CABHPA010000068.1 GCA_902168245.1 Candidatus Melainabacteria bacterium | reverse complement strand
AAGGGGTCGCAGGTTCAAATCCTGTCGGTCCGACCAATAGCCCTCGTTGCCTTGTGCCACGGGGGTTTTTGCCATAGGATTAAATATCAATTTGGATGAACGCACAAGTCTCGTGAGGAAGTGCGCATATAGGGAGTGGGTTCTGAGCCTAGCAGCTCTATGTGTTGCAATGGACACATTTCTCGGGAGGGAAGTGGTCTTTTGAGCTCCTTTTAGTGATGAATGCAGCGTCATCAGTATTAAGAGATGCGCTTATGAGTAAAAAGAAACCCAAAAAGCCCCATATCGAGTATCTATCCACCTGGGAAGATGCCATGCGCTTTGGCTTAATGGATGGCAGGCCCTATAGCGAAATATCCATCAAAACCTATATGCATTATGCGAAGTGGTTTTTGGAACAATATGGAGAAATTTCAATAGAGACACTCAAAAAGGCACTACTTGCTATCCCAATCGAGCATTATGGTAAACGGTTAAAGCTCCATCAGGCATTGATCAGTCTCGCCAAAATTCTCGTGGAAGAACAGGTCTTGGATAAGTCTTATTTGATTGAATCCAAGAAATTCCGGCCCCGGCGGCATCTTCCTGAAAAGAAGCATTCCGTTGACCAGAAGAACTGGGAGAAACTACTGGAGCCGAGTCAGAGCTCATTAGAACGGTTGATTATCATTCTCCTCAGTCAGACAGGGCTGCGGGTCAGCGAAGCCGCAAGCCTGAAGCTGGACGACATTAACTTTGAGGACAAAGTCCTTACAGTTCGCTTTGCCAAATGGGGTAAGACGCGCCGGGTTGGTTTGCAAAATAAGGTGGTGGAAGCTATTCAGGCATACTTGAAAGATAGGGAAGAGACTAAAGAAGACTGGTTGTTTATTAATCGCAATGGGAATCGAATGGACCGCTTTGGCATTCGAAACCGGCTAGATAGGATTGGCAAGCGTGTTGAAGTCAAAGTGACTCCCCATGCCCTTCGACGAGCTTTTGTAACGCTAAATGCCAACAAAGGACGTCCTCTGGTAATGCTCCAGATAGCCTGTGGACACAATGATATTGCTACCACCCGCTCTTATTGTATGACAACTGAAGACGAAACTGATCTGCGCCCCGTATCGGGAACCATTTAAAACTTGAGGTTTTTATTCATGGGAAGAAAGGAACCTTAAGCAATGAAGATCTCCAGATTTACGGAAGAGCAGATTATCGCGGCCATACGCAGCCAGGTGTCCGGTGAAAAAACGGTGGAAAAGGTGTGCCGGGAGTTGGGTATCTCAGCGGCCACATTCTTTAAATGGAAGCAGAAGTATGGCGGGATGACGATTTCGGAAGCCAAGCGGTTGCGGGCTTTGGAATCCGAGAATGCCCGGTTGAAAAAGCTGCTGTCAGAGCGGACTTTGGAGCTAGATGCGCTCCAGGACGTGTTAAAAAAGTATTAGGGCCTACTCGCCGCCGAATAATTCAACAGGCCCTGGTCCGAGACTGGGGCTTGTCGATTCGGTCCAGTTGCCGCCTGGCTGGAATCAGTCGGAGTCATTTAAATCAACCCAGACGCATTGACGAGGATGCGTTAAGAGCAGAAATCCGACGGCTGGCATACAAACACCCCCGTTTTGGTTATCGCCGCATTCACGCCCTCCTGAAAAAGGGTTGGAAAATCAATGTGAAACGGGTACGACGGATCTGGCGCGAGGAAGGCCTTCAAGTAAAAAAGAAACGCAGAAGACGACGCAAGGGCTCTGGCGTGACCGTGCTGGTGCCTGAGCAAGCCAAAGCACCCAATCATGTCTGGACGTTGGATTTCGTCCAGGACCGGCTCAGCAAAGGCACCGGGATTCGGCTGCTCACCATCCTAGATGAATTCACTCGCGAAAGCCTATGCATTCGGGTGGAGCGGCGTTTACGGTCAGAAGATGTCCGCTTAACCCTGGAAACATTATTCAAGGATTATGGAATTCCAGCTTATTTGCGCTCAGATAACGGCTCTGAATTCATTGCCCACTGTCTCCAGGGTTGGCTGGAAACCCAGGGCACTCGACCTTTATTCATTGAGCCTGGCAGCCCCTGGCAAAATGGAAAATGCGAATCGTTTAACGGTCGCTTTCGGGATGAATGCCTGAATCTAGAATGGTTTGATTCCCTCAAAGAAGCCCAAGTGGTCATTGAAGCCTGGCGAGACCATTACAACCAGGAACGCCCCCACAGTGCTTTGAACTATTTAGCGCCTCGGCAATTTATTCAGCACTGGCAACAAGAACAGGCCTTACTTCGCCAAAGTGCTTAACTCCAAAAACTGCTGAATTGCCTGCCTGAAAGCAAACAGGCAGAATTTTCGGTGCGAAGGTATGGTGTATAAAAGCTATTCAAAAGTCTAACGACTTTCAAACAGCTTTTATACACCGCTTTTTGGATCTCGACGACGAGTTTTGGAGTGTGTTTTTTGTCTGAGGCCATTCAATTGTGCTAATATTCTGAAACTCTAGTTCTGGATGGTACCGAACGTGGGTCCCAGTCACCCAGCTCACCCCTTCGATTTTTTCACTGTGGGTCTTGACAATGGTCCTATCACCCAGCACCAGTCAGCCTTCTCGCGGTAAACTCCGCCAGGCTTCAATGACTACCTGAGCTTCCTGGAGCGAGTCAAACCATTCCTGGCTGAAGCATTAATCCTGAAAACGACCGTTAAAGCTTTGCCAACCCACTCAATATTGTTGTGCTTTTCAGGGAAACCGAAAACGGGAAATCCGTTCATTTAAGCCAGAGATAGATGGTGTTTTGGACTGTTATGCCAAACCAATATCATCACAAGGCGCCAAAGTAACTTTGTTGGTCCTTATACACGATTGTGCGCTCTGCTGTAGTCAAAACCCTAGAGAACACAATGGCTTCAGAAATTTGACCATAAAGTCGTTGATTGCTACCGGCATTTGCCCCAAGTTGAATACCGGCGGATGAAACCGTTGAGCTTGCAGTACCGCTCCCTACAGAGGTATTTCCCAAATAGAGTGTACCTAATTTAGAACTGTTTACAAATGTCCCCATTAAGGCATACAGCGTATCATCAGACATTGCCGTACCGGAAGTCGCAAAAGTACCATTATGCCAGAGTTTGGGTTTGGTAGGAGTGCCGCTACTTGAATCCATCCACAGATTATGCCCTCCTGCTCCAGATACAGTGCCGCCCATAAAACTGTGATCATCACTGTAAACTGCGGTGTAACTACCTATAACACTAATGGTATAGTCGGAGCTGGTTGGGAAACCGGTTGTGCTGGACAGGTAAGGCTGATCATTAAAGGTTAATGTCGGTTTCGCGACTGCTGACATACCGTCCTTAAAGATAATGCTTGGTTGGTACTGAGTGGTAGACTGTGAAAGGTTGTTACTATTAGCACTTTGGTCGTACCAGGTTTTGATTTGCCCGTAAACAGGAAGAGGATTTGCGATGTCCATCCATCCACCTGGAATATTAAAGTAATTGCTCTCATTGGCGGCAATGGGTACGCGGCTGCTACTAAAAGACAGGTTCGTATTATAAATGATGACCTCTGACATTGCCCCGGTCAAATAGTTAGTAGTAAAGCTGGAGTTTGCCCGCCCTGTGCCCAGAATCAAATAGTTGGGAGCAAGATTCAGGGAAGATCCCATCGTAAGGGCACCATCTCCGTAAGTCTCCCAGATATTATTCAGTTCTCCTGACATTGACGAGCCATTATTATAAAGACTCCCCAAAAATGCGTTGCCAACAGGTATTGCGTTACTCCAACGTATATATGTGGTTCCAGAGCTTCCATAGTGGGGTGTGACTAGCGTGTCAGGATCTTCGCCATCTGCAGCATCAATTTGAAACAGAACCAATGAAGATGTGGTGGAATAATCATTTGAATCTCCGGTTTTATGGAGGACCACAAACCGCCCATTATTGCTAGAGCTGTTATTGGTTTGGCCGACCATGAAGCCAGTCAGTTTAGAGCCACTGATAGTTCCACTAATACTGGAATTGTATAAGTATTGACCGCCATTAAAAGAAACGGTGGGCATGCCGGTTGACAAGGTGTCCAAACGCCCAGCGTTCACAATTCGTGGCTGTAATGCAGTAGTGGTCTGCGAAGCATCTTTACCATTGCCGCTTTGATCATACCAAGTCTTGACATAACCACTACCAGTACCAACAAAATCCAATAAGGCAACAATATTCAAGTCTCCACCACTGGTAAAGCCAATATCCTGCTCACTGTTATCACTAGAGCGCCGGACGCGAATGGCAGAACCTGTATATGCCAATCTTACCTGCCGTAGACTGTAAGCTACTGCTGCATTTGGGACAGCATCCAGTGGCGGACTGGTATTGCCTAAAAATGTTTTCAAGCTGTCGATATCTAAATCCCCGTTGGGCGCAAAGCCTATATTCTGTTCGGCAGAATCTGACAAGCGAACCACCCGGATGGCAGACCCGGAATAGGCTGAGCGCAGTTTTCGGAGGGAGTAGGCCGCGCTGGCGCCGCTGATGCTGTCTAATAAGTATGCATTCCGGTTAATATGGATTAATTTGGACAGG
>CABHPA010000067.1 GCA_902168245.1 Candidatus Melainabacteria bacterium | reverse complement strand
CAGTTTAGATGAAGTGGAAAACCAATTAGAAGCTCAATTAAAGCACTTCTACGATAATCCAGGCCTGGTACAATCCATTGTCGGTTATGGATGGATTCTAAATGCCCTTAATTGATGGAATTGGTATAAGGCCGCTTTTTCATACCATTGAAAGCTTTGGTTATAATTCTGAGGCACTCCCAATCCCGCATAGTAGCAATGGGCGAGTTGGGTTTGAGCTTGGACGTCTCCTTGTAAGGCCGCTTTCTGGTACCAATCGGCTGCTTTTTTGAAATCTCTGGGTACTCCTTCGCCGCGCTCGTACATTAGTCCCAAGTTGTTTTGAGCTGCGGCATAGCCTTGGCTTGCCGCTTTTTCCAGCCAAAAGAACGCTTGTTTTGTATCTGGAGGGGTGCCTAAACCCATTATAGATATTGCGCTTTTATATCTCCGTTCAATGCGGCTGCTTTTTGGGTTGCAAATTCGGCAGATGTTACAGGTACGGTTTTGGCGCCAACTGCTTCCGTGTTTTGAGTGGTGAACTCACTTTGAACCGGCCAGGCCAGTAGCCAGAAGAGTAACCCGACGCATAAAATCCGTAGCCGCATCTCGCCTGTTTCCTCTAAAACACTTGGGAACGCATGTATTATAGCTTATAGCTCAGCTATTTGATTGCTCAAAGTAGAGTGTTTGTTTTAGTGCCGCGTTAAACATGACTGTGTACAATCTCAAAAAAAGTGGCTTTTTAATGCAAGCATGGTTTTTTGTCAAATTGACACCAAGCAATGATTGCAAATTGTAAACTTGGCGTCTTTCCTTCTCTCCGTATGGATGTGCTGGGGATCGCTTATGATTGTTTTTATTTCTATTTTTTAGTCTGAGAAATCTCAGATACAATAGTCTTGTTCATTGGAAGTGATGCAGACAAAGGAGTGGGACTGGCGCCATGTTTGACGCTATCGATCCTTTAAAATTTGCTCGGACAAAAGCTTTGCAGCAGTCCGTATCCAGGCTGGCCCCGCCAAGTTTGGCTTTCGGTAATGCTGCTGCATTGCCCCGGCTGAAAAACGGCCCGGATAGCGATCAGTTCGTGAACACCGCCAAACTGAATGCGAACGCCAGTCAGCCGACAGTTGCAAAAAGCGGCCCCGCTGCTTTCCTGCAAAACCTGAAAGGGTTGGTCGCTAAAGTCAGCCAGCCAACCAAAGTGCAGGGCGCGCCCAAATTGGAGCAATCCACCATGGCGGATGTTGCCCAAAGGCCTGCCGTCCCAATCCAATTTGCAGGCGGCAAAAAACTGGAAACGCCTGAAAAAAGCTTTGATAAAGCTGCGGAAAATGTGGCGTCTGCCAGTTCGGGCGTGACTGCAAACCGCTTTAGTGACTTCAACGCAAAACTGCAACAGCAAAAAAAGACTATAACGGGCGTTTCGGCGGCTTTGCCCTTGTTCGGGATGGCGGTGCTGTCCTTGCCTGTGCTTGGCCCTACCGCGATGGTGGCGAAACCAGCCCTGATTAACCAGGTGGTTGCCGCGTTGCCAACCACGTTTTCCTGAAGAATCCAATTGGGAAAAACGGATTTTAAAATTTAATACGACTATTGTTTCCTAGGTTCTAACTGCGACTGATAAGGTGATAATTGCCTGCCCTAACCCGGAAGTTTATTTAAATTTCCGGGTTTTATCCTGTGAAAAAAACTTTACATAGCTTTACAAATTGACAACAGATGATAATTGATTGTTTTTATGCTTTTGAGAGAGTTATTTGGACACAGTTCACATAGGCTAGTTTTCATAGGCTTTGGTTAGAGAGTAATTTTACAGGCTTAGGTAGTGTTTTAGGCTGTATGCACGAGGAGAGAGAAAACGGTGGTTACAAACGGCGTGACAAATTTGCCAACGGATGGCTATCAAAGGCTGGAGTCGTCCAAGGCTCCACAAGGGGCTAATCAGTTTGCCAGCGCGCTGGAGCCTGCCAATGCCCCGGCTCCCCAGTTGGTCGAAAAACCGGCTCAGGATGCTGCCCCCTCGGGTATTTCCGCTTTGTATAATGATACACCTGACAGTACCCAGACGTTTACGCAAAAGGCCCATCAGGTCTGGAGCTTCGCCCGCAATGTGGTCGGCAATTTTGGCAAACCGGCGGGTGCGCCAGAGGCGCTGGTAACCACTCCGGACGCTTCAAACGAAGAGCCGCTCACGGTGACTGGCAGCGGTTCCGGCGGAAATTCGCCGCAACTGGTGAAGGGGCAAACTCCGCTACTGACACCGGACGATGAACCTGACGCGGTTCAGTCTCCCCAGGCTCTTCGCGTTGTGCCAGCCGGGCTGCAAAACCCGACTGGGGAAAGCGATGATTCGGATGATGACAATAATGATGACGGCTCCGGCAATGGCGCGAATTCCGCTGGCATTCAGCCAAGCCTGGCTGAAAAGTACTACGGCAAAAATCATGGTAGCACCGATGAACCGGATACAGAAATCGAGGAGCCACCAGTCCAGACGGTGCAAACGCACCAGGAGGCTCCGCCTCCTCCACCGCCGTCGGCCCCTGAAAATATCAACAATAACAACAACAATAATAATAATGGGAACAATGGCAATAACGGGAATGGCATGTTTGCGCTTAATTCCGATCCTCCGGTATTGCAATACGCCCCGGTTGAATTTGTGCCGCCGAGCCCTCAGCCGCAGCAGTATGATCCGAATACCGGCCTGCCGCTGAATCTTCAGGCTCAGCAGTATGACCCGATTACCGGCTTGCCTGTGACCCCGCAGTTGCAGCAGTACGACCCGACTACCGGCCTGCCGCTGACGATGCAGCCGAACCAGTTGCAAACCCTGTTCAGCCAGGTGGGTCAAGTGGCCAGTCTGCCACCCGTATTTGGTCTCACGAACGATCCCAACAATAGTTTTGCCAACTTCCAATTGCCAACTTTTGGTATGCCGAATCCCCAATCCATGTTCAATTTGCCCCTTTTGCCCACGGGTGGCGGTACGGGCCAAACCTGGAGCCAGGGCTTGTATGGCGATATCCTGGGCAGTTACTTCGGGGGAATGATTCCGCCCGGAGGCGCCAGCTCCACGGCGGGACTGCAATTTACGCCAGGATTCTAGGAATTAAGGACTGAAATAAAAGAGAGAGAGGACTGATGGTTGCCAACTTGAGTCGTTTCAATGCCGCTTCACTGTTTCCCCCTGCAACCCGGCAGTTGTTGAATGTGGGTTTGCAGGCGTTGCAAAGTACACAGGCTTTTTCCGTCGGCTCAAGCGGTTTGGGCGGCATAAGCGGCCGTTCGGCCAATCCTTTTAGTTTGGCGGATCCCCAAATGTTGAACAATATCGATCCGTTTACTGCGGTATCCCTGGCAACCGCCATTGGTGGGCTGCCTCCCCAGGCGCAGTCGCAGTCTCCGGGCGTGGCGTTGCTGGGGGGCAATACCCTCAACAACATCAACCCCATGAATGCGGTGGCCTTGGCCACTGCGCTGGCAGGCCCGCTGCTGCCAGCCCGACAAGGAGGGCTGTTGGCCTGATGTTATGCGATTGGAGAAAAGTAAGTAGCTTAAAAACTCCCGATTTGGATGGAGCCACCAAGCTGGCGCATTCCAAAAGACACGATTCAGAGTGCGGGAGTCAGTTTTAATATGTGAGGTTTAATATTTCAGGCATTCGGGTGGCTGAAGTGCCGCGCCCAGCTTCTTACGATGCTTTAGAACCTGTTATTGAACCAAGTAAAGCTGAATGGAAATTGGTTTCTGGCTGACCGGCTCTCTTTGCACATGCTGCGCTTTCACCTTGCCTTCCACAAATCCGGTCAACTGGAATTCCCGTATGCCTTGCAGCAGCAGCAGGTTAAATTCATGCGCCCGCAACTGAACCGATACAGCCTCCTGGTTTTTGCCGTACAGCGTTGCCGGGACGTAGCCCGCTTCCCGTAATTGACGCGGAGTGACCGTGTTGTCTCTTTCCGTCACTTTTAATGGGCTGGGTGTTGATGTCATGTGTCTGCTCCCCGCAATCTGTAAGCCTGTACTGGATAGCTCCCAAAGGGCTGCGTTCTCAACCAAAATAGTCTATTTCCCGGCATGGCGTCAAGCCTGCCCGCCCGGTCTGCTTTTCAGTAAATCCCGATGGGGCAGGGGTTTCGGCTTTTTCGACCTTTCGCTTCTTTTCAAAAAGTAACAGAGTCAGCCGGATTTTGCATTTGAACTCGGGCGTCTTTCCGGTCAGAATAACATATCTATGAGGAGGCATGAGCGCGTGGCCGAAACGTTGATCGACAATTTGACCGAAAAATTGAATTGCGGCGATCGGTTTATCGTTCAGGTCGAAGGGAAGCAATCTTTAAAAAATAGCAGAACTTGGACATTAATATTTAGCGTTTAAAAAGGATATTGAAATATGAGCGCAACCACGGTTTCCCCTTGCCAGGATAATACCGACGTGCAGGTGTTTCCGGCCATGATGCAAATGATTACCGGCTATTGGGTGTCCGGTTGTATTTATACCGCAGCCAAGCTGGGTGTGGCCGATCTGCTGGAAAACGGCCCCTTGGGCATTGAGGAATTGTCCCGGCAGCTTTCGGCGCATCCCGATTCCCTGTACCGCCTTTTGCGCGCGCTGAGCGGCGTGGGCGTATTCAAGGAACTGGAAGGCAAACGGTTTGAGCAGACGCAGTTTTCCAATGCCCTGCGTACTTCGGCGCCGGGTTCTATACGTAGTGTCGCCATTATGATGGGTGAGGAACACTATAAGGTGTGGGGCCACCTGCTGCAAAGCGTTAAAACCGGGGATCGCGCATTTGAGGCTGTTTACGGCATGCCGGTTTTTGAGTATTTCCAGAAAAACCCGGAATCCAGCGAGATTTTTAATGGCGCCATGACCAGTTTCGCGTCCAATATGCACAGCGCGGTGGTGGGTGCTTACGATTTTTCCGGCTTTAAAAAGATTGTGGACGTGGGCGGCGGCCATGGCAGGCTGCTTTCCGTCATTCTGGAGCATGCCCCGACATTATCCGCAGTGCTGTTTGACTTGCCGCATGTCGTTCAGGGCGCGGCCATTCCAGAACGGCTGCAATCCCGCTTTGAACTGGCGGGCGGCGACTTCTTCCAGGCCGTGTACGCCGGGGGCGACGCCTACATTCTTTCCACGGTCATCCATGACTGGGATGACGAGCATGCCTTGAAAATCCTGAAGAATATCCATGCGGCCATGCCGGAGAACGGTACGCTGCTGGTGGTGGAAAACGTGGTGGAGGGCGATAACCAGCCGGGTCTCGGCAAACTGCTGGACATCAACATGCTGCTGATGACCGAAGGCGGAAGGGAGCGCAGTAGCGAGGAGTACAAGGCGCTTTACCGTGCGGCTGGGTTTGAACTGACGCGGATTATTCCCACTCCCTCCGGCGTTTCCATTCTGGAAGGGCGTAAGCGTTGAGCCTGATTTATATCCTCTGCGCCCCGGCTGTTTATGAAGCAGCCGGGCGTGCCGGGGAGTATGCCCCCGATAGCCTGGCGCTGGAAGGGTTTATCCATGCCTCGCCCGCTAATCAGTTAACCCGCGTGGCTAACAAATACTACCAGGCCAACGAGTCCTTGTGCGTGTTAACCATCGATGAGAACAAAGTGTCCGTGCCGGTTAAATGGGAAACCATTTCTAACGGGGATGTATACCCCCATCTCTACGGGCCGCTCAATATGGACGCCGTGGTGCATGTGCATTCCGTGCAACGCGCTGCCGACGGGACGTATGCGATTCAGGTTGATGAGCTTTAGAGCGGCAGTTATTGACGGAACGGCCCTTCCAGCAATGCTTCCTCGTAGGCGGGATTGATGCGGGACCAGTCGAACAGTACGACTCCCGGCATGTTGGCCTGATGAATGGCTTCAATTTGCTGCACCAACTCTACGGGTGTATTCCGGTTGTATAAACCGAAAACACCCACGTACACCGGGATTTTATCCTGTACCTGGGCGCGCAGCTTGACGCCTTGATCCGTCATGAGGGCGGGGTTGGTGGAAAGCCCAATCGGGGTAATGGCCTGGATGTACCCTTCACGCGCCCAGCGTGGGTAATCCTGTAGCTTGACGGCATAAACCGGGTTCAGGCTGGGGAAAACCACTGCGCTAATCAGCAGGTTCGGCTCAATTGTATGGGCTTTTTGGGAAATAGTTTTAACGAAGGACGAAACCTGCTCCTTGCGCCAATCTACCCACTGAGTCCATAGCGGGTCTTTGGGGGTAAGATTCTTGGGATCGGTGGGGTCGTTTGCAGGATCTTTGACGGCTGCGGCTGCCGTAGTTTTGGTTGGCGGCAAAGGCTTGCCCGCGTTTTTGAGCGCCTCCAGTTTTTTTTCTTCCGCCTGCTTGCGCTCCTGGGCAATCATTGCTTGAAACTGATGGCGGGCCGATTCCGTGTAGCCCCAAGTGGTTCCCAGGTAATAGGGCTTGTTGGCTGGCGCGCTGGCCGGGTAACGAATGTAATCGAGGTTCAGCCCGTCCGGATGGTAGCGATCCACCATTTCCAGCAGCAATTTTTCAAGGAATGCCCGAACCTCCGGGTTGGCCGGGTCCAAAAAATAATGTCCCGGCTCAATTTCGGAAATGACGGGTGTTTTCACGTTCCAGTTGGGGCGCTGGATATTGCGCCATTCCGGGTATTTTTGCAGGATCGGGCCGTATTGTTCCGAGTTTTCCCGCTGGTTACCCGCAAAGAAGACCTGCGTCCATAAATGAACCTTAATCCCTGCCTGGTGCGCCTCGTTCATCCATACCTCTACCGGATCCCCGCCTTTAAACTGCGGATGCTGTTCGGTCAGGCCGTAATCCAGCATGACCTGGCTGGGGTACGCGGTTTTTCCCTGGAAATAGGTTTCCAGAAACACGTTGCCGATATGGGCTTGTTTTAAACCGGCAATCACTTGGCGGATCTGCGCCGGGTCGCTGCCCGCAGGCCGTATCCATATGCCCCGGAATTCCTGGGGGACAGACGCCATGGTGGCGTAATAGGCCCGGTTAGCGTCCGCTTCGCACTGTTCGGCCAGTTGGGTCATTTGGGAGGAAATGGGCTGGTTGGCCATTTCCGCCAACCGGGTGCGGCAGCTTTGGGCCTGCTGCAATGCGCGTTGGTAATTGTCGGGGCTGGCGGCAGGTTTGCTGGTCGCGCGTTCAATCGCCGAATCCACTTGGTACAGGTAGGCGGCCGGGGTCAGTTGGATGGTAATTTGTCCGGTTTCCGAATTAATGATGGCGTTGGCCCCCGGCTTGGCGAACCGGCTCAGCCATTGCGCGGCGGAACCATGGGCGCTGATGATGAAGCCGTCGGCGGGAATCGGGTTATCCGAGCCGCCGGTGCGCACAATGACCCCATTGCTGACCACTGCTTCCATTCCGGCTTCGTTGGTGCCGGTGCTGGCCCCAAAGACGGGGGTATAAATCACCATCTGGCTTTCGCCCCGAAAGCCGGGGGAATTGGCCCCTGTTGGGTTGTTGGCGGCGGAGGGGTCGATCGCGTTAAACGGGAAGCTGTACTGCTTTTTATTGGGCGAGCCGGGTTGCAGGATGCTGACGCCCGTGTCCCCGGAAGCCTGGGGCAGGTTAAACAGCGGTGAGCCGATCAGTGAACACAGGGCCAGCAGGGCAAACAGTCTGCGGGACAGCAAGGGATTGAGGTAAGGCATGACTTTCTCGCTTTGGAAGGGTTATCGGGCAAATGCAAATGCGCCGCCCGGAATTTTTATTTTACCGCAGGAACCCCGAGCCGGTATGATTCGCGTCATTCGCCCCCATAAAGCTGAGTTTCCGCCTCGTCCAGGTAATATGCGACATCCCTGACGGGGCAATATACTTTTCCGTTTGAGTTTGGAGAATGGCTGAACAACCATCAATCATGCATAGTTTGTTTCGTTGTTTGAGAGGAGAATGAAAATATGAATCGCACCCAGGTAAACCAGGAGATTCAGCAAACGTTCGGCTTTGTGCCAAGCTTTTTTAACTCGGTGCCGGAGGACGCGCTGGAGTCCGAATGGCGTTTGTTCAAGCGAGATGAGGTGACCGAAGGGCCGGTTCCCCTGAAGTACCGGCATTTGATTGGCTTGGCCGTGGCCGCCACCATTAAGTGCAAGTATTGCCTGTTTTACCAGACCGAAATGGCCAAGCTGAGCGGCGCCACCGATGCTGAAATTGAGGACGCCCTGCGCTACACCAAATGCACGGTTGGCTGGAGCGCTTACCTCAGTGGGTTGCAGACGGATTTTGAGACCTTTAAGAAGGAAGTGACCCAGGCTTGCCAGCATGTGAAGGCAATGGGCAAGCAGCCGGTTGGCGCGCGTTAACTTCGCGCTTTTATAAGTTAGAAAGCCGCCCCTGTCGTTTTTCTGGAAAGCTGCGGGGGCGGCTTTTTGAATAGGCATGCTCGCCAAATGCTATAATACCTTCCGGAAGGGAGGGGCTTTTTCGTGTTTGACGCCTCGTTTCGGGAGCAAGTAGGTGAACTGCTGGCGCGTTGCCGGTATGTGAAGGACTTGGAGCGCCTGCTGGCCGACGAGACCGGCTTTTACTCGCTATGGAACCGTGAGGCGGTTCGGCTGGAAAATTATTACCTGGATCCTGTGGGGGACACTGCACTGTTGATGGGTGTTTGCTACGAGCTGGCGTATCAAGTGGGTATGCTTCTAACACAGCGCTTTAAAGGCGATTATGTGTTTCTGGCGGCGGATGGCAATTGCCCTCAGTTCTATTTTGAGGAAACATCCAACCATACTTTCATTCTGGCGTTTCCAGCGGCTGTATTTTCTGATGCCAATGCCCAAGCGGATTGGCGCGCGGGTAAGATCCATGCGCCCGTCTATCTCATTGATCCGTCTTTTACCTTGCATGGGTGCATGGGGCAGGATGACTGCCTGCAAGACTACAATGTTAAATCCGTGTATGATTTCGAGGAGATTCGCCCGGCTAAAGATCGGTGTGAAGTGATGCCTTTCCAGTGGTTTGAAAATGGCTACGGACTCACCCATACTTTGCCGCTTGGCTTGTCTCGGCATTTAATTCCGGACATGACGCAAGAGTCGGATAATCAGCTAATGGTGGTGGGTTTTCAGCTCAAGCCGGAATCGGATGCCCACCCTGAGGTGCTGCTGGGTTCCAAGTTGCCCGGCGACAGCTACCCGGTGATCCGAAAAGACCTGCAAGCCTTGCTGCCCGGCGCTCATCCTTTAAAGCGACTGCTGACCTTCCTGCAGGAAGAGTTGACCCGACAAACCAAGGTTGTTTAACGGCTGGGGCTTGCCGCCGCCAGTTGCCGGTAACGGAAACAACTGGTGATATGGTCGTTAATTAACCCTGCCGCTTGCATATGGGAATAGCAGATGGTGGAGCCAACGAACTTGAAGCCGCGCTTTTTCAGGTCTTTGCTGAGCGCGTCCGACTCTTTCGAAGTGGCGGGCGCCTCGGCGATGGAGCGCCATTGGTTCACGATGGTTTTGCCGTCCGTAAATTGCCAAATATATTGGCTAAAGCTGCCGAATTCGTCCTGTATCTTTAAAAAATGACTGGCGTTACTAATGGCGGCCTTGATTTTTAATCGATTGCGAATAATGCCGGAATCGTTCATCAGCCGCTCCACGTCCGCTTCTGTAAAGGCGGCTACCCGCACCGGCTCAAATCCGGCAAAGGCTGCCCGGTAGTTTTCCCGCTTCTTCAGCACCGTGTCCCAACTTAGCCCGGCCTGGGCCGCTTCCAGCATCAGGAACTCAAAGTGTTTGCCGTCCTCATGTACGGGAACGCCCCATTCTTCATCGTGATACCGGATTGCCAGTTCATTTCGGGGCCATTCGCAGCGTGTGATCATGGTGATTTGCTCCTTGCCGGTTGGGTGCGGCGCTTTATGCTGAATTGTGGAGGGTTTGCCAGCGATGGCGTTATTGTGCCGAACACGGGCGAAAAGTAAATGGGATGGTTTGAGGTAACAGTTTGTTACGGCGATTGCAGATTGGCCGGTAATGACCGATAACCCGCTTAGCCTCTGACAGAAAGGAGCCAGAATGACAATCGTCGCCGCGTTGAAGCAGAATGGTGAAATCTGGATGGCCGCAGATCGCCAGACCACCTTTAATTACGATTTTGCCCGCGCGGATGATGTCAATGGCTCTAAGATTGTACCGTATCGTAATGCGTTAATCGCCACCTCCGGTATGGCCTTGTTTAAAAACGCCCTGAAATATTACGCGGCCAGCGGAAAAGAAGCCTATAACGCCCGTTTTGAAAACGATACGGACGTGATGGACTTCTTTTTCAAGTTTCACGGCTTTATGAAAGAAAAATACGGCCTGGGTAACGCCAAGAATGATGAAGTGGAAAAATTGAGCTACAACTCTTTTTTGGTTGTTACCACAGAGTCGATTTACCAGGTTTCCTGCGCGCGCGATGTGGCGTCCTACGAGAATTTCACGGCCATTGGCAACGGCGCGGAAATTGCCCTGGGGGCCATTCATGCCCTGATGTCCCTGCTTGACAGCCCTTCGGTCATTCTGGAAAAAGCCCTGGCGGCGGGTTGCCACTTTAAGCACGGCTGCGGCGGCGAAGTGGATATTGTGCATGTGCCGTCGCTACTTAAAAAGAGGGGCAAGGCGAAAAACAGAACCAAACCGGCGGTGAAGCTGGTTTCCCGCAAGTAGCCGCTTGGCGCTGTTGCTGATGGGTAAGCCTGCCCGACAGAAATATACCGCCCACAATGCCCGTCCCTACGTGGGTTATGTTTGCTCCGGTAACACGGTTCGGCTGCTTCAATCGGCTGATGAAGCGACGCTGAGCGCCAGTCCTGCATCCTTGTGGATGCTGGGCCTGATTATTTTGATGGTGGGGAGTGCCGTTGTTTTTGGCATTCAGTCGCCCGAATTTGCCGCCTTGCGTCATTTTTGGCGCTGGTCGCCGATGCATCAGATTGGAGTCGGTCTGGTGGGGGGTATGATGATATGCCTTTACTGGCTGGCCTTGCATTTTGCCTGTACGCGCCTGTTTGCAAACCGGCGGATTTCTATAGGCCGGCTCGGGGATATTCACTTTTTTGCAGGTTTGTCGAAGGAACCAGCGCGAACCGTTCAACGGGATGAAATTGCGGAACTGATGATTGTGCCGGTCAGTTTTTCCGGGCGGTACCGAACGCACTTGAATTACCTGTTGGTGATGCAATTGAGAACCGGCGAGGAAATGGTGCTGTGCGCCTCCAATGACAAGGCGCAGATTGAAGCGATTATTCACACGATTCGGGAGACATGACCCATACTGCGAGGCGTTTCCTGCTTGGCCTGTTAGCCGTGTGAGGCTACCACGTGCAGGAAAAAATCTTCCAGCTCCCGTATAAACGCGGTGTCTTTATACAGAACCGGGCAGCGGGCGAGAATGCTCTCTTTGAGTTGTTGCCTTTCATTGGAATGGTTCGCCAGCCGAACCGCCAGACCTACATAATCCTGCGACGTTTGGGTAATGCAGTCTTGTATGCCCATTTTTTGATAACAGCCATACGTCACCCGGCTTCGCAGGAAGTCGGTGGGCATCGTAATCACGGGCGTACCGAAAGACAATCCTTCCAGCGAGGTATTGCCGCCGCCAAAGTGGATGGGATCCAGCATCACATCGCTGATGGCCTGAAACGCCAGGAATGTTTCGCGTGGCATTCGGGGAAGAAATCGCACCCGCTGGAAGCTGTCTTGCGGCATCGCGTTCCGCAGGCGCTCCCGCAACAGCTCTGTCCATTCCGGTTGATGGCCTTCCAGCAGGAAGAGTTCCCCGTGCGGATCCCGGTTTAAAATTTCGGCGAAGATGGAATCCATGTCCGGATGCAACTTGAAACTGTTTTGCAGGCAACTGTATATGCGCGTATCCGGCGAAATGTCGAAATCCTGGCGCGAAGGTGGTGTTTGGGGCAGGATTGGCCGGTGATAATAGGTGGGCAAGGCGTTCAGCAACACCAGTTTCTCCCGGTAATATCGCTGATGTTCCGGGGTTTCCAAAGCGCTGCTGGACAGAAAATAATGCATGTTGGGCAACCCGGATGTGATCGGGGAACCCCAACTGGTGCATTGAATCGGCGCCAAGCCGTACAGCGGCAGAAAATAATTCAGAGAATCTGAGTCGACTTCGAAAAAATGGATCACGTCAAATTCCGCTGCGCGAATGTGTTGAACCGCCGCCCTTACTGTGTTGGGCAGACTGAAAAAGCGCAAGTTCTCGGCCTCCGGCACCGCTTCCTGAATGGGCGCAATGCCTTCGTCCCGGCAAATAATATAGGCTTCCACTTTATCCGCAGATAATCGGGCAATCGCGCTGCCCAATAGTTTCGCGAAAATACCCTCATGCCGGGGTGTGACCAGAAAGCCGACCTTGGGCTTCTCCCGGTTGAGGGTATCCTTGACGGGGCGAACGCCGGAGAGAGGCGGCAGGTTTTTGGCCAGCAAATCGGCATAGGCGCTTTTGATTTTTAAATCGTCCAGGCCGTGATAAGGCAGGTAGAAAGAAGGCTCATAGCTGGATTCCGCCAGTTGATCGATGTCCAGTGCAAGCGGAACTTCTGCGAATGCTTGCAAACAAGCTTCAATCCGGCTGCGAATTTCCATGATTTGCTCAGTGTTGGCGGGAACAATCGGGCAAAGGGTTTCGGCCTGTAATTGCCAAATTGCTTGCGACGGATCCAACTCGCAAGCGGCCTGGTAGCCTTGTCGAGCGCCTTCAAATTCACCGTACTGGTAAACCAGATGCGCCAGTTGCCGGTAACTCTGCGGGTATCGCGGATCAATTTCCATGGCGCGCTGGTAGCAGGCCAGCGCCGTGGGAAAGTCTTTCCGTTCTTCGTGGATTAACCCCAGGTTCAGCCAGGTTTGGCAGTTTCGGGCATCCAGCTGAAGCGATTGCTCAAAGCTCTCAATCGCCTCATCCGGTTGGTTGGCCCGAACTTGCGCGATGCCCAGGTTCGACCAGATGTCCGCACCATTGGGTTCGGCTTGTAAGGCTTGGCGGTAGGCGTCTATTGCTTCTGGCAGCCGATGGAGCATTTTCAGCGCGTTCCCCAAGTTGTTGAGCGCATTGGCATGCCCGGAGGTTTGCGCCAGCACCTTTTGGAAACAGTCCACGGCTTTTTCCGGCTGTTGAAGATCGAGATAAGCCACCCCCAGGTTGCTCAACGCCTGTCGGTTAGCGGAATCAATCGCCAACACCCGCTGGTACAATTCGATAGATTCTTGCGGCATTCCGTCCTGTTGCTTCCACAAGCCCAGCGAAAACAGGCAGTCGATGGAATGGGGCTTCCGTTTGAGTACGGCTTGCAAGTATTGCTCGGCGGTTTCGGCTTGTCCCCGGTCTCGCGCCAGCAGACCCATTGCATATAGGGTTGCCGCGTTGTCGGGATCGGCTTTCAGCACGTTCCGGTAGGCTTTTTCTGCCTCTTCCAGGTTTCCGGCCTGATGGAGGCGCACCCCTTGTTGAATCAATCCCTGTAAAATCTGGCCTGACATACGCTCATGCTCCGCAGTGGGTTCTGTCATTATAGCTTGTGAGCTGGAATTGGCCTCATCTGAGTGATTGAGTTAAGCACAAGTACAAATAATAGGAACTAGAGGGTAGGCTGGATGGATTAGACAAGTTGGCTTGTAAACTTAACAGCTTCTATTTTGACTTTAATTTTTGAGATGCTTTTTTGTATATGGAAGCTTCTCTATGAGTGAAGCAATCTCATTTAATGTGTCTAGGACATCTACGATTTCTGACCATTGGAACTTTTCATTTTTCCTGTTTTTTCTTTCAATCTCTAAACCAAAATTTGTTACCCATACAGTTACTGTACCATTTAGAGCCTGTATTCACAGACAAGGTAGTTTGTGGATAATGTTTGGATAGAGGAGGAGTGAGTATGCCCTATTCAAGCGATTTAAGCGATGCTGAATGGTTATTGGTGGAAGATTTATTTGCCGTCGGCAACTATGGTACGAGTCGCCAACATGCAGTTCGTGATTTGC
>CABHPA010000066.1 GCA_902168245.1 Candidatus Melainabacteria bacterium | reverse complement strand
TCTACTGCTTTTTGACGAAGTAAGGCTTGTTCTTCCTGCGTATGCCGCTTGGATCTTCTCTGACTCTCCATCCCCCTATGAAAGCATAAACAGGATTGTTGTACGCTATTAAATCACCGGATTAATAAATAGCGAGCCAAAGAAAAAATGGCATAAAAGGTATTATGACGATTAGAATAACTCTCTATTGGGAAGCTGCTGATTACGTCATAGACGATCTTTAAATCCAAACAAGTGGCTAATGAAAGCGAATTATAGTTATAGGCTGTTTTTAGAATCAGTGTATATCGAAAGAAACGCTCCCGAGTGGTTTGAATGGTTCGTAAAGTCAAGGGGCGCATGCCATTTTGTAGATCTTTGAGCCAAAACCGCACGGTTTGCTGCAATTCTATATCCCAATGAATGGGATAAGCGGCTTCTAAATGCTCGGGTGTAAGGTGGCTGGGGAATAAAGATAAGGCCATACAAGCGTCTCCGTTTACTCAACGCGTGTATTCATTGCTCCGAAGACAAAAAGAGTCAATTTTACAGTCCTGGAAAGACTGTGTTGGCTTATACCCAACCGAGAGTTCAAATCTCTCCCGCTCCGCCACTTATTAAGAATAGTAGTGATTTTAACCTCTCGACACATCGTGCGAGGGGCGTTTTTGCTTATGAGGAAACTCAAAGAGAAAGGTCTGGAGCAAGCCAAAGTTCGTCATCCCCATCAAGGGCTCTTAACTGTTGCAGAAGTATCAAACCGAATTGGAAAATCTCTATCGACAGTTACTCGATGGTGTGAGTCTGGCAAGCTGCCTGCTATCCAGAAGTCTTATGGTAAGAAGACAACTTATTTGATTAGCCCGGCGGCTCTTGAGGTTCTAGTCCTGGAAGAGGAGAGTGCTAGAGGTAGTATCTACACAAAGAGAATTACTCGACTCCCTGAGCAATCTACCAACCTGAAGCCCCACCTTGAATTTGTAAACCTTTGGATTAAAGCAATGCAAAGGGGACTTATTACAGGTAAGCCTTTCAGCAAGGTTACTATTCAGGATTACGAATACTATGTCGGGCAATTCCTTACTTCACAACCAATAGTTTCTCCTAGTGCCCTGCAAACTGAATTGATGAAAACCCCAATTCATCAATATGGTAAGAGATTCAAGATTTATAAGGCTGTGGTCTGTTTCGCGAAGTACCTCATTAGGGAAAAGGCAATAGACAAGGTATTCCTGGATGAAGTGAAATCCCTGTATCCTAAGCGACACTTACCGCCCAAAAGGTTAGGGGTGGATGAAACCCAACTTAGGCAATTACTAGAAGTAGCAAACACACCATTTCAGCAAATGATGGTGGCTCTGTTTGTAGGGACTGGGTTGAGAGTGTCGGAGGCGGCTGCTCTTAGATGGGAAGATGTGGATTTTGAACGACAAACTCTTACTGTTAAGCTAGGCAAGGGCAATAAACTCGCTCTGTAGGTTTATCGTTTTGGGTTTTGTCGGCCCTGGTAGCTTACTTAGGTTCTAGGAAAAGCGAGTGGGTCTTCTTAGATGAAGAAGGAAAGCAGCTGACAAGGATGGGCATCTACCATCGGCGAAAGCGGTTGGGACAGAAAGCAGGGGTAACAGTCTCGCCTCACGCTCTAAGACGGGCTTTTGTTACTCTCAATGCTAACAAAGGGCGGCCTCTCCAGATGCTCCAGATTGCTTGTGGTCACTCGGACATTAAGACTACCCGTGGATATTGCCTCACAACAGAGCAAGAGGTTATAGAGGCTATGCTAACTTGGGATTAAGGTCGAACCTCAACAAAGGGTATTAAGCCGGGCCACATTCGTTGCTTACCCAGCCTTACAGGTTGTGTAGGTCTGTTTCCCGTTCGCTCCAGGTAACTATTTGTAACTCATCAATTGTTGGAAAAGTAGACGCTGTGCTAGCATAAAGCTTTCGAGTGGTCCCTAGGAGAGAGTTAGACTAATGCAAATTGAAAGCATTCATATCCATAATTTTCGGTCCATTGAGGACGCAACCATCAACCTTGGTGACTATTCCCTGCTGGTAGGGGCAAACAACTCCGGTAAGAGTAATCTCATCGATGCTTTAAGGATTTTCTATGAGAAGGGCCTCAAGTATGAAGAGGGCAGAGACTTTCCTAAATTCCCAACAGCGGATAAAGAGAGCTGGATTGATATCCAATTTGTGCTGAATGCAGAGGAGTATGACAACCTGAAGGATGAGTATAAGCAGCCCGGCAGTAAGTTAAGGATTCGGAAGTATTTTAAGACCGTCGTTAAAGGCGCAGACAACAAGGTCAAATCCGGAGTATATGGCTATGCTGGGGATACTGTCTCAGACGAGCACTTTTACGGTGCGAAAAATATCCAACAGGGCAAGCTTGGCGATATTATTTACATTCCGGCTGCAAGCCGCTTAGATGACCACACTAAACTTACTGGCCCGTCTGCGTTGCGAGACCTATTAAATGAAATTGTCAAAAAGCTAATCCAAGAGAGTAGCTCTTTTAAGGAGCTTTCATCCCGGTTTGAGGTTTTCACAAAAGGATTTAAGGTTGAAAAGACGGCTGATGATAAGTCTTTGACAGGTTTAGAGGATGATTTGAATGAGTATATTGAGGAGTGGGGGTCGACCTGCGCTCTGAATATTAACCCCATCACTGAGGCCGATATTGTTAAGAATCTGGTTTCTTTTGACCTCTCTGAAGAGGGCCTTGAGGGAAGGATGGATGCATCCCAGTACGGCCAGGGCTTCCAACGGCATCTGATTTTTGCCCTCATCAGAACGGCCTCAAAATATCAAGGTAGTGCAATCCAGACTAGCAAGAAGGAATTTCACCCGAATATGACCCTCTTGCTGTTTGAAGAGCCGGAGGCATATCTCCACCCAACCCAGCAGAGCGCATTGTGCCGCAGTTTGAAAGCGATTTCTGAACCGGAAGGTCATCAAACCCTCATCACAACACACTCCCCAAATTTCGTTTCTCACAACTGTAACGACCTGCCCTCGGTTATCCGGCTATGCAGGCAGGATAAACGCACAGTCATCGGACAAATCAGTGCAGACCAGCTAACTACCATCTTTTTGTCTAACCAGGAGATAGCTGATATTGTTGCAGGGACGAGAGAAGCAATGGATGCTGATGACCTGAATGAAGATATGGAGGCTATCAAATACTTCCTCTGGCTTAACCCTGAACGGTGTGGAATGTTTTTCGCCCGGCAAGTCCTGCTAGTTGAAGGTCCCACAGAGAGGATACTGCTTAACTATTTGTTCGATACTGGCAAAATCGAAACTCCCATCGGCGGAGTTTTTGTCCTTGATAGCTTGGGAAAATTTAATATCCATAGATTTATGAATGTTCTAGGCCCTTTGAATATCACTCACTCGGTCTTGTGTGATGGCGACAATAGTAAGGCTTATCACGCTGGCATCCGGGATTTGATTGAAGATAGCCGCAACTCAAATACTAATTTCATTGAGTTTTTTCCAGACGACATTGAAACGTTTCTTGGCATTGAAAAGACCAAGAAGCCTCATAAGAAACCTCAGCACGTTATGCTGAAACTCAAGGAGGGTCAGATTCCGCAGAAGGGATTGGATGCATTTTCCTCCATTGTAAAAAGACTAATTAACCCCAGCTTACCTGCTGTTAACGCAAATCAGGAAGTTGCAACCAAGTAAAAGCAGATGGAAGGCCACTTTGAATGATAAACGAGTTTCAGCTTTCCGAGCTGCTTGATGAGCCAGAATCAGAGACTTTAGATTTTAAGCAGGAATGCCACTCTAGCAATATTGACCTTCTGCACGATATTCTGTGTATGGCAAATACCTATGCTGAGAAGGACCGTATGTTGGTCTTAGGTGTGGTTGATAAAACACGCGAAATTGTAGGAGTTGAGAACGATTCAAACTTTAAGAATCAAGCCCAAATATATGATTTATTACGCCAGTCAAACTTCAATCGCATTCCAACAATTCATTTACAGGAATTCACTATTGCTGACCATAAAGTGGTTATACTGATTATTGCCAATCGTCCTGACAAGCCATTCTTTTTAACCAAGGATAAGACCTATCAGGATAAAATGATAAGAGCCGGAGTCATCTATACTCGGTTAGGTGATACAAATACCCCACTAAAGGAAGCAGCACCAGATGACAAAGTAGAACTAATGTGGCGGGAGCGTTTTGGAATTGGGTTATCTCCTCTAGAAAGATTTCAAAAACTATTAGATGAACCTGACAAATGGGTAAACCGTCCTGGCCGTCTAGATTGTTTCCACCATCAACAATTCCCCGAGTTTACCATCCAACATGACGGTGAAAACAATGAAGAGAGAGAGTTTCAAGAGGACTGGTGTGAGGAAAAATTCCCAGACCCGCACTGCTACAAATATGAATATGAACTCAAATATCACTCCACAGTTTTAGATTCAGTGTTGATAATTTCTTGTGATGGTGGACGTTTTATGTTGCCATTACCTGAAATCAAAACCATTGAAAATTCCCTAGACGACGAAGATGTAACACGACAATTCTTTATTTTAAAAAATTCAATTCGTTACAAAGTAGCTCGACTGTTCCGGCAATATTACTCACTAGACCAAACTCTATCTACAAGATGTGGTATTGAACTTATTGATGAGTAATCTTACTTTTTGTATTTGCTGAATAAGCTTCCTCTCTTCTGGGGTATTTGCAGAGATAGGATGAATAATATCGCTTGACACAACACTATTTAACCGGATATCTTCTAAGATTTCTCGTTGAGCATATATTAAGTCAGATGATAACTCCTCATAAATATTATTCGTGAGTCTAGCGGCATCTAGACCCTTCAAGCTATACCTCAATAATATAACTATCCCAGCATATATAAAACTTGTACCAAAGACAGGCTTTACAGGTGCGCCCTTCCCATCAACCCCAATACTGTAATCCATAACTGTATGCCAGTGAGCATGCACCACCTGAGAACCAATGTTATACATCAGAGAACTACTATCATAGAGAGCATGATATTCATCCGGGAGCGATTCTATAAGCGCTTTTTCATTGATTCAAAGCTGAAAAAGTGATTATTCAAGGATGACGCCAATTCCTCAGGCATATCAAGAATTGATTTATCAGCAAAATGTTTTTTGTGTTGTTTACGCTTTTAAGACCGAAAATAGTTGCTGTTACTAAGAAGCCCTTTTTCTAATACCTCCAGTTTTCTTTCGTAGAAAATCTCTACTTTCAAATGGCCCTAAATTTCGGACGCCTGTCATGAGGTTCCGCATCATGTTGGTCTTAACTCTAAAAACCACAATAATAGCTCCTGGGTTTTTTGGGGTAATTCCTAGGATAAAGATAGGTTTATTCTAACAGGCTCTGCTCAGGCTTAAAACCCTTTCGTGTTGCCAATTTAACACAATATTCAAAACCTGAATTCTTGTAAACTCCATTTTTCGAAATTTAAAAGATATTAGTTTTTTAAATGATTTTAAAATCCAAGGCTCATAATCAAAAATATAGGGCAATTCAACTTCCCAGATCCTATCTGGTTCAGTAAACTCATCAAGTTCTTTCTTTATTTTGAAGATACCTCTCGATTTGAGCCCATCCATTAAGGTAGTCAAGGAGAATTTAAGAATCTCTTCCTTTTGATCAACTGAGATATCCTGTCTCCACAATTCAAATAAAAATTGTGTCAATACACCCATGCTGGATTTGATTGTAGTTTTATCAGAAAAAATAATGCTAGCAACCTTTTCAAATATACCTTCGCATTTCCAGTCAGCTCGTCTACAGCTCTCAATAATTGGCAACCAATTTAAAGAAACATAATCATAGCCAAGTTCTACCAACCGTAAGACATAATTAGAAAATTCATTATTGGTAAGCTGCTCATTTCTATGCATATCAAACAGTAGAATCTGAATCCAAACCCCTGGCGTTTTATACGTATGAAACGCAATCTCGCGTAATCTTTGATCATCAGAGCATAAAATATGGTTAGGTTCTTTGGCCAGAACCATGCAGTCGAAAAAACATTTCCCTATAGCTATTCTAAATTCTTCTCTGATACCTTTATCAATTTCAAAATAGCCATACATCGGCATTAATGAACAATTTTTCCTAATCCACTCACACAAACTCTCTAATGATTTAATTTCTTTCTGAATTTGTTCTGGGCGAATCTCATATCTAATGTACTGCTCACCTTCTTTACTAATCGTAATGAATCCATTTTCCAATGTCCATCTAGCTTCGATAATATACTCTTTAATAGTTTGTATAGTAGACCATGAGGTTGCTAGGCTTTCATAACAATGCTTAACTTTTTCAAGAATTCCCAATTCATGCATAGTTAATAGAGAAATTAAATCTAGGACAAGAGTTTTATTCTTATCCTGAATGATCCTGAGGGCATAATTTCTCTCATTTTCATTCCCCGTTGTAGAAATCAACAGACGATCAGGCTTTCCAATCAGTCCTCCCCATGTCTGAATTGGGTTTAACCCAAGACTTTCAGCTAAAGAGCCAATCGTAACAAATGGCCCTGTATTATAGATTTTAATAGCCTGATTAATATTGTCTGTTCTAACGTCAATTCTCTCTAATATTGGCTTCAAGTTATCCAGAGTACTATTTTCTGGATTATTGGGTATTTCGACTATCTGTATTTCATTATTGGCTGGGAAAAATTCTTGATATCTACTTATGCTTTCCTGATAAGCAAATAGATATTTGTGTTTTAGTTCTACAATCTTGGCGTTATTTGAGAGTAAATCACCAACAGTTTTATCGACAAGCTCTTTAAATAAAGGGTGGTGCTCATTAATTTCCTTAAAACGTATATCAGGCTTAGATCTATCCTCTAATATCAGCCAATCAGATTTACCTGTAGAATATTCAACAAGCACTGCTGTATCTAACTCTACCTTTTCCCGTTTAAAGAAATATTCTGTATTACTGGCTTGCTCATTTACTAAACCTGCATATTTAAGATGAGCTTGTGGCTCATTAAAGTATACTCGTCGTAGTTCATAAAGAACTTGAAAAGCCTTTTCCAAAAAACCTCGTTCTTTTAGGAGAAAGACATAGAATAAGCCATTATCAAGTGATATTTTCTCATCAACTATAAAACTCTGTCGCAAAAATTCATCGAGTTCCGAAAAGCAATCCAGTTGCATATCCATAACAGCTTTTCTAACTAGAATTCTAAAATTAGTTGGATCTGCACTTAGAATCTGCTGATAAACCTGCTTTGCTTTTTCATAGTCTCCTATTTTTTCAAGCAAATTGCTCTCAAGCTCAGCAGCATAGTCAACAATCCCACAATTTTCCCGTAGACTCTTACAAATTTGAAGTGCTTTCCCTTCTTTGCCATCAAGAAGATAACTATAGATAAGCTTTCTGGTGATAAAAGTATCTTTAATTATAGGATTTAAGCTTTCTAACAAAGAGGCGGATTTAGTATATTTTTGTAGTTCATACCAAAGCATCGCTAAGTCCAACTTCATACGAGCTGGTGTATCAAGACAAAGCAGAGATTCTGCTTCTTTAAGAAGCTTAGTTGCTTCTTCTTGTTTGTTTCCTGCTAGAAGAACCCTTGCCATACCTGTTAAGCTATCTATATCTCTACATCTTTCAAGTCCTTCCTCAGCTTGTTTGGTAGCAGAAGCAAAATCTCCCTTATCAATCAGAATATGGATTAATAATCTTTGTGCATCTACACTATATTCTGTATCAGTAATAGAACCTGATTTGTGGATTTCCTCTACAGCCTCATCATATCGGTTTTGAAATCGGAATGTCTCAGCAAGCATAAGATGAGTTTCAAAAGACATTTCAGTATCTGGAATTTGTTTTAAAAATTTCTCTGCCTCTGAAAAATGATTCATATCTAAGGATAATAACGCTCTTAGTCTTAGAGCATCTATTCTTTGCTCATTAACAGGATATTTGTCACTAGAGAGCTTCTTCGTAGCCGTAAAATATTTCTCAAAATCTACAAGAGCTGCCTCATATTGCCTTAAAAGCCTAAGAGCATTTGCTTTATTAATCAGTAAATATACCTTTGCTTGATAGAGTTCTGGGTTATCGGAAATCTGAGCTAAAAGATTATCAACTAACTGGTTAGCTGTTCTAAGTTTTTGTTCAACTTCTGCAGCTTGTACACCAAAATGAGATAGTATTGATTTCTTAAAAGACCACTCATACAAAGCTTGAGCATAATATAGTTTTACCTTATAAGAATTGCTTGTTTGCAGGGCCTTTTCCATCCATGCAATACATAGCTCAATATTGCCTTTGCGCCTCGCAACTTCCGCTATACCAAGGGCAACACCCGGCTCATTTTTTTTGTCTTCAGGTATGGGTTTTATAATTTCATCTATGCTCTTCTCTGGGCAAGATTGAACCAGAACTTGATATGCAAGCTCATCGCACGGATCAGATGCTATGGCTTTTTCTGCATATAATCCAGCTTCGTGAGGATTTCCTTCTATAAGAAGAGCCAACGCCTTTAGCTTGTTTGCGCTTTTATGATTAGGATTACTCTCGTAAGCTTTTGAAAAGTACGTGGCACATTCTTGTTGTTGATGCAGCTCGTTAGCGATATCTCCAAGGTAATAATAATATCGAAAATTTTCGTTGTTAGTAGATACCCGTAAGTAGTTCTCCTCAAATTGTTTAAGTTTTTCAGAGGCTTTAGTTATTTTGTCAGAGTTCAGGTTGTCCCTAATTTCATTGAGCAGATTGGAGGCTTCTGTATCCTCCTCTTGCTGTTCAGGCTCTATCTCGGAGATGCTCCTTACAAAGCTAAATGTTTCCTCGTAAACTTTAAGAACTTGTTCACATCGCTGAATATCACTATGAGCAAGCTCTTGGGCCTTATATTTCTTATAGAGACTACTTGAGAGTTTTGTGGCCGTGTCCAAATACGTGGGATAACTTAAAAGCGCAACTTCTGGATGGGTATCAACTAACTCTTCAATATCTTCCCAACTATAAACGAGAATTCTAAAAAGCCCTTTAGCCTGATACTCTCTGCTGAGCCTAGCAACATAATCTTGAGTATTCGGGTCTCTTCCTGCCGTAGTAGCAAAAATCAGCTCTTTGAGCGGAGGATCATGTTGCTGGGCACTTTCAGCATCCGCTTTAATATCTGAATTAGTTAACTTTTCACTTTTGCTTCTTACCTTACATTGAATTGCACACCTGTCGCTCCCCCCATTGGGATATCCTATAATATCAACACCTTTTTGCCCTTTAGGATTTGTGCTGTATTTCTGTGCATGCGGATCATTCCATACTTTTTTCCATAGGGCCAAGCAAAAACTTTCAAATTCTTCATCGTTTTGGTGTGGCGGTAGCTTCTTGTGCATGTTTCCAGCTTCTGTATGGTTCTAAAACTGTGATCTAGCAGCATTTCAGTGGGGATTGCATATACAAGTGAAACAATAATCTCTACAATGTACTTATTATACAGTACTGTTCAGTTTCCTGCCTCATAATGACGAGTAACCTATGCCTCTGGTATGGATGGGCACAAAGGTCCCTCACCTCAGCCAGAAGTTTTCAGCACTTCAAAACCGACATAACGACCATAAGCATAGCCACTGGGATCTACCACAATGGGTTTACGGCTATCACATACTAGCAATACAGCCGTCCATTGATTTTTCTGGTATCCACCTTTACCCCTTAAATAGTCATGCTCCTCTGATAAAGGATTATTCCAGAAAAAATTATATTGCTCTGGTGTTAATTTGATTTCTTCGGTAATTTCGACCCATTCCTGTCCCCTCAGGTACTGCATATTCTGCTCAACTTCATTCAAATTCCTCGGTTTACGGGTAAAAATAACATACATTTTCTGCCCATCCTCCCTATTTTGCCTTTGGTAAAGGCACATGAGACAAATACCCCTGATCAACTGCCCAGGTAAGCAACAGGCGAAGCACCATCCGGGTCTTGTTCACCGTTCGAAGCGCCCGGACCTTCCCAGTTTTGGAAACCCGTAACAATTCATCCGACTTGTAGAATTTGGCGACATGGGCTGGTAGAATGTTGCATAGCTTCTTTTCAGGGCCAAAGAAGGCCAGTATTTGTTCACAATGTAGGATAGGGGTATGACGCACGGCCTCGTTAAACGAGCGTGTTTTCATACCCCCTCCTCCAAACCGGACGTGCGACTTTCACCGCATCCGGCTTTCCATTCCGGTATCTCATTCAACAGGTAG
>CABHPA010000065.1 GCA_902168245.1 Candidatus Melainabacteria bacterium | reverse complement strand
TCCTTGTCGGCTCTTGGCTAAAGAGTATGAGAAAACCATTTCAAGTAGTCAGAGCGATATTTACATTGCTTTGATCCGGCTTATGCTCAAACGATTCGCCCCTGTTTAAACTTTTCAGACGGCCTCTTAGAGAATGTTAGCGGGTCTTTGACAAAATGCAGCACCGGCTTATCTTTTAGCTCATCCTCGTGAACATTGAACTGACGGGCCTCTTCGAAAAACCATTCCGCGTCAAATTGGTTCAATAACTCCTCAACGCCCTCTGTACAAGCCGATAGTGCCTCTGTATTCGGCCCATTAGGAAGAGAGTCTTTTATCCCTTCAATGACACGACACTGTTTTCTAAAGCCATCCAACACTCCCGAGTATAGGTATTTCCTAACAACTCCAACATCTGCCTGCGAATCCAGCCGATTTATATACGCCACTCTCAAGAGACAATCGAAGAGACTTCTATGTAAAACCCTTATACTATGCGCCATAGCTCGATTTGTCTGACATTGAAGCAATAACGCATTCAATGCAATAACGATTTTTAGCCCCTGAATTGCCAACTCAGTAACGCAAAAAAGCTTGACAACAGGCGATTGGAAGTAGATAGGCCCTGCCTTGACTTCCGTACGTATGACTCCTACAACATCAGCAATAGCTTGCCGAAACATCGATTCTAAGTATGTAAACCTAATAAGCGTTTGATTTATAACCTGAACCGCATTAGCATCTAACATAAAACCCGTTTTACTCCCACAGGTTGAAGCATCAAATTACACAGCCATTGTCTTATAAACACAGCCAAATGCCCCGCAAACAAACTGTCAGTCATCTACATCGCCCCAACGCCCAAACCGATACGACAAACCGCCTCGCTAGAAAGGCAAAGTTTACGTTTCGTAATTCCGTATCGGGGCCGCCTCACGGCCTTTTGTAATTCGGCGAATTGTACTACAATAAACCGCTGCAAAAATATTCCATCATCCGATTAAGGGATTCGACTACAGGTTTCGGCCCAGTTTGGTAGCGCCCGTGGCAACATCCACGCAAAGATGATTATGGATTAATAACACCATTAAGATTCTTCAAATGTGCGTACAGCTCTGGAGCCTGATAGTTATCTTCGCCAACAATGGTCTTTATTAATTTTTTTATATTCATAATATAAGAGTCTGATTCTGGTTGAACATCCAAGGGGTAAACATTCGGAAAGAATAGTTCATGAATGAATAAACGGAAATTATCTGCCCAATCCAGTAAGTGCTGAAAATAATAATCTGTTGGGAGTAATATATTTTCTGAGCTTGAAAGGTAGTCATAATTCCAATGTGATACAAAATTGTCCCTCATATTTTTCACTCTACGCAGTTCAGCATCATTGCTAAAAGTAGGACGTTGCTTTTCTATTCGAGACAACATTTTTTCGAGATTGGAATAATCTTCTTGGTTTTTAAAATCAATGCCAAGTTTTTTAGCGGCGGCGATGGACGCGCTTGAATGTCTAAAGGTGTAACTACCGATTTTAAGTTCATCTAGAATCTTGGTGATAGAAACCATGTCATAATTCTTATCTGAATCAAAGATATTATAAATTCCAAGTACAAGCAGCTGGCCCGCAGCAGTTTGAAATAAACCCAAGCTAGCGCCAAAATATTTATTATTAATTTGCTTCGAATTAAAGCCGATTTCCTGGTAAGTTTTAAGCCAAGTACGGCTCATAACAAGAAACTCAACCAAGTGATTAACCATATAATGAAGTTTGGTATCTAGATTAGAAGAGTCTTGCTGATATTCCTTATCTTCATCCATAGTATAGGGCTCCCATTACTAAGTTTTGATAATTGTATATTAATCCCACCCCCGCATCGCCTCAATGACCTCCTGTTCCGTGGTAAGGCAATACCCCAGGGTCGTCTTAATGTCGCTATGTCCGCAAGCGATTTGGAGCATTTGCAAGGGCCGTCCCTTGTTCGCATTCAACGTCACGAACGCCCGCCGCATCGCATGAGGCGACACCGATACCCCCGCCCGCTTCCCCAAGCGCCGAAGTCGGTGATATATACTGGTCCGACTAATCGGTTCGCCCGCCTCATCGCAAAAGAGCCATTGACTACGAACCGTCTCCATATGCGCCGTTATCGCTTCCATTACAACTGGAACCAACCCAAGCCGCCGTGTTTTATTGCCCTTGCCTAAACGGACCGTTAAAGTTCGCCTCCCCAGGTCAATATCGGACCGCCTTAACGCAGCGGCCTCCGACACCCGTAAGCCCGTCCCTGCCAATACAATAACCATCATCCTTAGAAGCGGGGTCTTCGCAGCACTCATAAGCTGCCCCAATTGTGTTTCATCCACGCCGAGCCGTTTCGGGGGCAAGTGTCGTTTCGGATAAAGCGGCTTTACCTCCTCAAGAAACACCTTATCAAGTGCCCTTTCCCGAATAAGGAACTTGGAAAAACACACCACACCCTTATACAGCTTGAATCGCTTACTGTAGTGGACGGCGGGAATCTTCAGCAATTCCGCCCCAAGCGCACCGGATGATACCACCGGCTGAGAACGTAGGAAGCTTCGTACAAACGTCTCATAATCCTGTACCGTCAGCGGACTAAACGGTTTCCCGGTCATAAGCCCCCGTTCCATAGCCTGTATCCAGGTATCGACATATGAGGAATGGGGTTCGATAGATTTTGCGGAAGTGTGCGGAACCGCCTCGTCCTCTCGCTGCATTAACTGGACGGAGGCAGACGGCACGAGATACGTTACTTTTAAGCCGTACCGCCGAGGAATCGCAGGCAGTTTCCCCGTCTGGCACCAACGCGTTACGGTATCAACAGACTTATTCAGGCTCTTGGCCGCTTCCGAAACAGCGAGGAATCCAGCGGGTAGTTGCGGAAGTTTTGCGGAAGTTTGTTCGGTATATGGCATCTTTCATATATAAGACTCGCCATGGCCGGGCCGCATTTTTGCCCCCTAGGTGATGCGTCGAAACCCTGTCTCTGTAATAAAAAGTGGCGGAGCGGGAGAGATTCGAACTCTCGGTACGCTATTAACGTACACAGTCTTTCCAGGACTGCACCTTAAACCACTCGGACACCGCTCCAAAATGAGGGTCTCCCTGGGAAGGGAGGCAACTTGAAGACCAAGTTGAAAACCTGTCGTAAAAATATACCGCAAAGTCCCCGAAAATGTACACCATTAATCAGGATTTCTGAAAAATCCCTGCCAAAGCCGCTCCCGCCATACAATAACCGGCCTGCCACCTTGCGCTCACCCGATCTGTCGAAAACCGCAAATTTGCCATTCACCCCCTTGGGCTTTTCCGCTATACTCTAGCTGCCATGACAAACATGACGCCAAGTACTGAAACAAGCCGCATCCAAGAACTTCGCACCCTGCTGAACCGGCACAATTACCTTTATTATGTGCTGGACAGGCCGGAAATTGAGGATTATGCCTACGACCAGTTCTATCGAGAGCTGGCTGACCTGGAGCGGGCCAACCCGGAGTTGATCACGCCAGATAGCCCCACCCAACGGGTCGGAGATCAGCCAGTTCGGGAATTCCAGACAGTGAAACACCCCGTGCGACTTTATAGCTTGGATAATGTGTTTGACGAAAACGAGTTGCAGGCTTGGGAAAAACGGATTGAAAAAATGCTGGGCCGCGATGAAAATAGCGTGGACTACGTGGCCGAACTGAAGATTGACGGCCTCGCGGTATCCCTTATATACGAAAACGGGCTTTTCGTTCGGGGTGCCACACGCGGCAACGGCACCATGGGCGAGGACATTACCCAGAACCTGAAAACCATCAAAAGTATCCCCCTTAAAATCCCGGTTACAGGAAATTGGCAGGTTCCTGCGCGCCTGGAAGTTCGGGGGGAAGTGTTCATGCCCAAGGACGCATTCCTGAAATTGAACCAGGAAAGAAACTTGAAAGGCGAACCGGAATTCGCCAACCCTCGCAACGCTGGCGCAGGCGCAGTCCGGCAACTGGATTCCCGCATTACCGCCTCCCGCAATCTGGATGCGTTCTTTTACGGGGCCACCGTGCTGGAGGACGGGCAAAGCGTCAAACCGCTCACCCACTGGGACATTCTGCAAACCCTTTCCGACTTCGGATTCAAGACCAATCCGGGCAGGCAATATTGCCAGGGATTAACGGAAATCATGGACTTCGTACGCCATTGGGACGCGGCCCGGCGGGATTTATCCTTCGCCACCGATGGCGTAGTGGTCAAGGTCAATTCGCTGGCCTGGCAGGAGGAACTGGGCTACACGGCCAAAAGCCCGCGCTGGGCGGTGGCGTTCAAATATATTCCGGAAGTTCAGGAAACACGGGTCATTGAAATCGAGTTCAGCGTAGGCCGAACCGGAGTGATTACCCCCGTGGCCATTATGGAGCCTGTGTTTATTTCCGGTTCTACCGTGCAACGGGCCACCCTGCACAACTTTGAGGAACTGGGCAAAAAGGATGTGCGTCCCGGCGATCGGGTCAAAGTGCAAAAAGCCGCTGAAATTATTCCGGAAGTCATTGAGGTGGTGCTGGATCAGCGACCTGATTCGGCGAAAAACCGGGTAGAACCACCGATGCAATGCCCGGTCTGCAACGCACCCGTGGTTCAGCTTGCCGGGGAGGTGGCCTTGCGCTGCTCCAACTCGCATGGCTGCCCGGCACAAGTGTTGCGCCGCCTGCAACACTGGGTGAGCAAAGGTGCGCTGGACATAGACGGCGTGGGGCCAGCCCTGCTGGAGCAACTGGTCAACGCCAACCTGCTGCAATCCCCGGCCGATTTGTACCGTTTCAGCGTGGATGACTTCCTGAAACTGGAGCGCATGGGCCAAAAATCAGCGGAGAACGCCTATAACGCCATTCAAAAAAGCAAACAGCAGCCCTTGTTCCGGCTAGTCAACGCGCTGGGCATCCGGCATGTGGGGCAGGAAACAGCCATCCTGCTGACGGACACCTTCGGCAGCATACAAGCCATTAGCGAGGCCACGCTTGAAACGCTGGCGGGCATTCACGGCATTGGCGAGAAAGTGGCGGAAAGCATCCTGGTTTTCTTTGCCGATCAGGGCAACCAGCAACTGATTGACGACTTGCAAACCCTGGGCCTGCGTATGGCGGAGGAAAAAAGCGCCACCGCCCCGGATGAGAGCAGTCAAATCTTTAAGGATCAGACCTTCGTACTGACCGGAACCCTGCCCACCCTCTCCCGGCAGGAAGCCACCGAGCTGATTCGGCGTTACGGCGGCAAGGTATCCGGTTCCGTCAGCAAAAAAACCCATTATGTGCTGGCAGGCGATGAAGCCGGTTCAAAACTGGTGAAAGCCGAAGAACTTGGTGTTAAAATATTACACGAGCCGGATCTGCTGGCGAGGATCAACGAGGCAAATCCACAAGCGGAACCGTAACGTTCAGCGACAAGGCTGTAGGGTTATCGTGGAAAAGTAACAACACTTTGGATTGACAGGATTTAGATTGAGTAGCTTCGATAGCGGAAAAAACCGCTGAGGCGTGGGCCAATCCCGCTTCAGGGCCATTAAGCCAAATTTCATGGATACCCTGTCAACCGAACCAAGCTTCATTAAACGCACGACTGTGGAGATTCACGAATGCACGTATTTCATATCAGAGGGTTCTCTAGCATCCTGGTTCTGTTACTGGCCGTGTTGGCCATTGTCACCTTGCTGATCGCCCTGCCTGCCTCTTTCCTGATGGTATTGTGGAACGCAGTGATTTACGAAGGCTTTAAAGGTCCGGAAATCAGCTTTTACCAGGGGGCTTTGCTATGGGGTGCAATGGCGGCGCTGATCAAGCTGGTCTTTAAGCCGGAAATCAAGTTTCAGATCATGTCGGGCAGCCCTTCCAAGAAAGGTGGAAAACCCGAAGCGACGGCCATGAAAGCCGCCAGCAGCGAAGAAAAAGACGGCCCCGAAGAGGCTGCGGCCCCGGAAGCTGCCCCCACGCTGGATAAACAGAACTAAGACGACGCTTCACAGCGCGCAAAACTGGATCCGGTGCGATTACGGCTGTATCTCGCACCGGGTTTTTGGGTTACACAGCATTCTGTTTTTTTACAAAAAGCTGGAATTGTCTTTGCTATACTGTTGGGCAAAGCTCAACCATAATGTGTCGTACTTCTATTAAGGATTTTGTGTATGCAAAGACAATTTTACGCCGCCGTACTGGCTGGTTCACTCCTGTTAGGCGCCACGCAGGCCGTGTTCTCCGAAACCACGGCTCCCGCGCAACCTGCCGCCACTGCCTTAGTAACTACCCCCGCAGTTCCTGCAGCCACTGAGGCCGCCCCGCAGGGAAATTCCGCCATTGTGGGGCAGGTAACCGCCACGGCCCCTGCCGAAACCACCGCCGCGCAAGCCGCCCTGAGCGCAACGGACTACCTGAAAATCAACAATCAGGAAGCCGATCTGGGCAACCATTCCAAAAAGAAATACCACGCGGTGTCCATCACGCTAAAGAACAACCAGGGCGTCCACCTGGAAGTACTGCAAGGCGAAGTGGTAAACGGCCTGGATGAAACCGTGATCGCCCAGCAGGAACAGCAGAGCCGCGAAAAGAAAAAATCCGCCGCCGGTTTCCTGATGAGAACCGTGGCTGCGGCTCCCGGCATTGGTCTTAGCTTCGCTGGCGTAGGCGGCATGGGATACCAGGGCGTCGCCGCGTTGGCCAGAACCAGCCAGGCGCTGAACGCCGCCTCCTCCGTGGTGAGCAACGTACCTGCCGGGACTGCCGAAATCTCCGGCCAATTCGTCAAAAAGCTGAACAACGTGATTATCAGCCCCAACCAGACCTTCACTTTCAAAACCCTGTTGCCCGCCGGTAGCGACCCGCAACTGAAGCTGATTTTCAAAAACCTGCAAACCAACCAAGTAATGGAGCTTTAGTACCGATCTCCATTACAGGCACGGGCTTTCAGCCCTTTGACCCTCAGAATCCGAACGCTGTTTTAAACAGGCGGCGTTCGGATTTTTGACATTCGGGCGTAAAACCGTAAAAAGTGGGCTTCACGGAACAGGGGGCGAGGCATACAATAGAATCAACATGGACAGAGAGGCAACAGGGACAAGTATGCCGTGCAACCGCCGGTCAAATCCCGACCCAATCCTCTAAAGCAGACAGGGAGCGTCTCGATTGGCAAACATCTGGCAATTTCGCGGTGACAGCTCGGCCACCGGCACACAATTCCCCAAGGAAGTTCTGGACGCCTCAGACGGCTCCCCGTTGCTGGCCCGCTTGCTAGCCAACCGGGGCATTACCGAACCCGCCGAGATCCAGACGTTCTTGCGGCTGGAAAACTACCAACCCACCAGCGGCTGGGAATTGCCCGACATGGAACTCGCCGTTGAGCGAATTTTAAAGGCCATTGAGCGCAAAGAGGCCATCCTGGTCTACGGTGATTTCGACGTGGACGGGATTACCGGCACCTCCATCCTGTATGAAACGCTTAAGAAGCACCTGAACGCCAACGTCAGCTTCTATATTCCGGACAGGGCGACGGAAGGGCATGGCCTTCATTCCGCCGCGCTCATCCGGCTAACCAGCTCCCGGCAAATCAAGCTGGTGATCACCACCGATACCGGCATTACCAACTTTACGGAAGTCAGCCTGCTGAACGGGCTGGGCGTGGACACCATCGTGACCGATCACCACGCGCTGCCGGAAAACTTGCCGCCCGCCATCGCTAACGTCAACTCCCAGCGACTGGATGAGAGCCACCCGTTATGCCACCTGTGCGGCGCGGGTGTCGCTTACAAACTGTGCGAAATCCTGCTGGAAAAGCTGCTACCCCTCAAAGAGGCCCAGCCGTTGGCGGAAAGCCTGCTGGACATTGTGGCCGTAGGCACCGTGGTGGATATGGTGCCATTGCTGAAGGAAAACCGCTACCTGGTGTACAAAGGGCTGCAAGTGCTGAACCGGCGCAAGCGGCCCGGTTTCAATGAAATTCTGGAACAGGCCGGGGCCAAGGCCGATGCTCCCATTACCAGCGAAACGCTGGGCTTTACCATTGGCCCTCGGCTGAACGCGCTGGGCCGATTGGAACGCGCCGATCAGGGCGTGGAACTGATTACGTCGGTGGATCCAGAAAAAATCCGCATGATTGCGGCCCACTTGGAGTTTTTGAACCGTAAACGGCGCGAGCTGTGCGACCAGACCTTTCTGGATGCCGAGAGCCACCTGCAAAAAACCGGAGGACTGGACGGCAAACGGGCCATTATCTTGGCCAGCCCGGATTGGAATCCCGGCATTATCGGGATTGTGGCCTCCCGGCTGATTGAAAAGTACCATGTCCCCGTATTCATGATGGTGGTGGACGAGGCCAAGGCCGAAGTGCGCTGCTCAGCCAGATCCATTCCGGGGTTCCACCTGCATGATCAATTGCTGGCGCTGGAGCATTACTTTTTGGGTTTTGGCGGCCACGCGGGCGCAGGCGGTTTTGCCCTCAAGCTGGACAAATTGGAAGCCTTCAAGCGGGACTTGCACAATATTTGTGCCCAGGCAATCACCGACGAGCAGATGCGGCCTGTGATTGAGGTGGACACCAAACTGGAGTGGAGCCAAATCAACCCGCACCTGATTGCGCTGGTGGATAAAATGGCGCCTTTCGGCATGGAGAACCCATCGCCCAAATTTGTGCTGGAAAACGTGACCGTGTCCGCCCAACGGTATTTAGGCGAGGAGGAGCGGCACATTAAGCTGGTTTTAGCCAAGGGTGCGGGCAAATCCAGCGAAGCCAACCCACCGTTGGAAGGCATTATCTGGAATTTCGGCAGCAAGGAGCGTTTTAGCCCCAAAGAGCCTTACAGCTTTGTGGTGGTGCCGGGACTGAACACGTTTAACGGCGTCACCAAGGTGCAATTGATTATTGAGGACTACCTGGCCCCACATGCGGCCAAGCTAGCAACCGAGACCCTAACTATCTCGCCCGTTTCAACGCCTCTACCCAAAAACAGCCAGAGTTCGCCATCGAAATCGACAGGTCCAATCACCCAGCCAGATGAGGAAATGTCATCCACCGGCCCGCAGTGGATTGACCATCGCAGCCGGGAAGCAGTGGACGTGTTTATCAGCCAGCTCATGCTGCCTTTGCAGGATCAGCGTAGCGTGATCATCTATCATGAAGGCAAAAAGCCGGAAATCCCGTTTCTGGATGAAAGCCTGCTGTGCAGCAGGCTTCAGGTTCGCAAGGCCGACGAGCTGATTTTGTGGGATTTACCGCCTTCCCTGGATGATCTGCAAAGGGTTCTGGCGCAAGTCATGCCGGAGGTGATTCACCTGGTGGGCGGCAAGTATCAATCGGTGCCTATATTCCCTTCCGAGCAGAATTACCTGAAACTGATTGTGCAAGTATTGCGACGGGAGACGGACAGCCAGACGATAGAGGTGGGAATGTTCTCATCCCAACTGGCGACCACGGATACAGTGGTTCAGCAAGGGTTGATTCTATTGGAAAAACTGGGCATGCTGGAAACCCGGCTGGCCGAACCCGGTAACGCGCAAAAGCTACTGGTGCGGCTGCTGCCCCAAAACGCCAGCAAGCAGGACAATATTGCCGAACGGCTGGAGTATGCGACCTTCCAGCAGGCATTGAAGGAAGTTGGGAGGTTCAGAGGATGGCTATTGAAAAGCCCGCTTGCTACAATGAAAACAACCCTGATGAGTTCGAGTTCGCTGAATTCGGCTTTTATGGGCTTATCACCGGCCATACCGGAAGTGTATCCGGAGCCGCCGGCCAGGCCGAATAACCCGGCGCCCCAAGTTATGTTCAACTGATACAGGAACCACTCAATGCCTACTACTCAGGAGCATATTGCTGTCGATAAAATCAAGGCGGCTATCCGTGATATTCCAGATTTCCCCAAGCCCGGCATTCTGTTCAAGGATATTACGCCGGTTCTGAAAGACCCCGTTCTGCTGAACCAGGTGGTCAACTATTTTTATTACCAGCTTAAGGACAAAAAAGTTCAGTATGTGGTCGGCATTGAGTCCCGCGGGTTTATCCTCGGTTCCGCGCTGGCTTACAAGCTGGGTACCGGATTTGTGCCGGTTCGCAAAAAAGGCAAACTGCCCGGACTGGTGGAACGGCATGAGTACGACCTGGAATACGGCACCGATACTATTGAAATGCATACCGACGCCATTGAATCCGGCTCCCGTGTGGTGCTGATTGATGACTTGCTGGCTACCGGCGGCACGGCAGAGGCGTCCTGCAAATTGCTGGGCAAGCTGAAGGCCGATTTGGTGTCCATTATGTTCCTGGTGGAACTGGAGTTCCTGCACGGACGCCAACGCCTGCCACAGAACGTGAATACGCATTCCATGATTCAGTTCTAGGATTCGATCCTAGGCAAAACCCATTTTCAATTTCTTAACCAAAGGCTTGCTGATTTCGATCGGCAAGCCTTTTGGGTATTTCAGGCAGGATGGGCGTAAGCAACGCAAAAAAGCCGCCTCAAACATTCTTGAAGCGGCTTTTCGCGTGTTTTTCGTGATTATTTTTCTTTAGTCGCCCGCGATGCCCTGGCCTTGGGTTTTGGCGCTTCTTCCTCGGCATCCTCATCATCGGATGCGGGTTGCAGCTCCACCACTTCGGCAGGGGCGGCCTTTTTGGCGCGGGTCGCACGAGGCTTGGGAGCAGGCTCCGCAGCTTCTTCTTCAGGCGCGGCTTCCAGGGGCAATTCGGCTTGAACCGCCTCTTCATCGGCCACAACCGCAACGGCTTTGGCCTTAGTCGCTTTTTTCGGCTTCTCGGCGGCGGCTTCGTCCTCTGCTTTTTCAGAAGGCTCCGGTTTTTCCGTCGCTTTTTCCGCTACAGCCTTGGCCTTTTCCGCCAGTTCCTTTTCTTTTTCCTCGCGGGCCTTGCGCTGGGCTTCTTTCATCTCCGGCGGCAGATCCTCGCGGTCTTCGTTCCAGCGGTTCAGGTTGCGGTTCTTGCGAATCAGGCCGATGGCCACGTGTACGCGCCATTCATCCATGCGCAACTGCTTGGAAATGATCTTGTGAATGCCCAGCGGAGGCAAGGGCAAATAAGGCTCATACAGGGTTTCAATGGCCATCAACTGCTC
>CABHPA010000064.1 GCA_902168245.1 Candidatus Melainabacteria bacterium | reverse complement strand
TACACCTCTCTATTCGTCGGCAGCGTCAGATGTGTATAAGAGACAGCGGTTTGAACCGGGTGCGCGGCTTTACGCAGGATGATGCCCACCTCTTCTGCCGGATTGACCAGATTCGCAGCGAGATTGTGGAGGTGATCCGCTTTGTGGACGATACGCTCAAGCTGTTCAACATGGAATTTGACGTGGAGCTGTCTACCCGTCCCGAAAAATTCGTGGGCGAGGTCGCCATTTGGGATCAGGCCGAGCAAGCCTTGCGCGAAGCCCTGGAAGAGTATGGCTTGAAGTACGAAGTGAACGAAGGCGATGGCGCGTTCTACGGCCCGAAAATCGACTTCAAGCTGAAGGACGCCATTGGCCGCACCTGGCAATGCTCCACCGTGCAGCTTGATTTCAACTTGCCGGAACGGTTTGACCTGAAATATACCGATAAAGACGGCCAAGCCAAGCGGCCTATCATGATTCACCGGGCTATTTTCGGTAGTCTGGAGCGTTTTGCGGGCACCCTGATCGAGCATTACGCCGGGGCTTTCCCCACATGGTTGTCGCCGCAGCAGGTGGCCATTCTGCCCATTGCGGATCGCCACGTGGAATACGCGAACGAAATTGAGAAAACCCTGCGTCAACAATTGGTTCGCGCCAAGGTGGATAGTTCCAATGAAGGGATTGGCGCGAAAATTCGCCATGCCCAGTTGGCTAAAATCCCCTATATGCTGATTATCGGCGATAAAGAGCTTGAAAAAGGCGAAGTGGCGGTTCGAAACCGTACCAAAGGAGATTTGGGCGCGGTGTCGCTGGCTATCTTCCAAGAGCAATTGCAGGCGGAAATCATTTCTGCCGGGCGTGAAACGGTGACTTTGCCTGAAAAAGTGAGCTAGCCTGCATGCGTTTGTGGCGAGTAGCGGTACTGTTCCTGCTGGCGTTGGCTTGCCTGGTGCAACCTGCGCTGCAAACCGCAAGCCGTGCGGCGGGCGTGAGCGACCTGGAGACCAGGGTGATTTTAAAATCATCCTGGGAGCATTACAAGGCCACCTTTGTGCAGCAGGTGGATGGCCGGGTCATCGACTACACCGCCAACATCTCCACCTCCGAAGGTCAGTCTTACGCCATGTTGCGGGCTTTCTGGATGCGCGACAAGGCCACCTTCGACAAATCCTACCGCTGGGCCAAAGATAACCTGCAAATCCCGCGCGGGGGCGACCATTTGTTCTCCTGGAAGTGGGGCGAGCGGCCCGATCATACCTGGGGCGCGCTGGATAAAACTTCCGCTTCCGATGCGGATCAGGACATTGCCCTGGCCTTGCTGCTGGCTTACAAAGAGTGGAAAGATCCTGCCTATCTGGAAGACGCCAAGTTGATTCTGGATGATATATGGGATCGATTGACCGTCAACGCGCCCATTGGCCGGGTATTGCTGCCGGGAGACTGGCCGCGCAAAGGCAGGGACTTCCAGGTGAACCCCTCCTACTTTGCGCCTTACGCCTACCGGGTGTTTGCCGAGATGGATCCCGATCATGACTGGACGGTGCTGCTGGATTCCTCTTACGAGATTTTGGCCCGCGCCATCGCCCAGACGGAAACCCATTTGCCGCCGGACTGGGTGGAACTTTCTATGGATAACGACAATATCAAGCTGTATCAAGACCCTATGGATGATCGCAGCGACTTTGGGTATGAGGCAATTCGGGTTTATTGGCGGGTGGGGCTGGATGCCCTGTTAAATCCGCTGGAGAAGCGGGCAAACGCGATTCTGAAAACCAAGACCATGCTGCCCCGCTACTGGAAAATCCGCAAGGATGTGCCGATTTCAATTACCTGGGACGGTATTGTGCGGCACCCGCAGCTCAAATCTGGTGCGGTGTACGGGGCAGTGTTGCCAGGGTTTTACAGTCAGGATCGGGGTGCGGTGGATGATCTGGTCGCCAAAAAGGTGGTTCCCAACCTGAAGCCCGGCGGCCAGTGGAACACCAAGAACGATTATTACGCGCAAAACTGGCTGTGGTGTGGTTTGGCCCTGTACGCCATTTACCAGAACCCGCCCGATTTCAGCCGGGCTTCCGTGACGACCCGTTTGGCGCAGATGCTGCAAGTTTCTCCCGCCTCCCCGTAAGCGAAAGCCTATTTGTGCTGAGGCATCGATTTTACACAGGCTTTATTGCAGAATGGGGCAGGATCTTTACAGGTAATCAGAACCTTTGACCGTCAATAAAGGATAGATGTTGAGGAGAGTAGGTAATTCAATATGACGCATTATGATGAACACCAAAATCAACTGATGACCGGCCAACCCATCGCCCGCCGCGAGTTCCTGAAAAAGGCCGCCGCTTTGGGCGGGAGCGCGTTGGCGCTCAGCCAGTTGCGGCTTACCGCCAACGCTGCGGAAAAGGCTAAAACGCCTGTCGCCAAGCCGGAACACAAGGCCAAGGGGCTGACCATGGGCGGCAAAAAAGTGCCGGGCGATCACCCCGTGCATGCCTACAACGCCCAGGAGCAGGTGGCAGCCAAGACCTTCCCCAACCTGACCACCGTGGAAGGTATTAGCCAGAACCAGTTGAGCCAGCACATGGAGCTGTATAACGCTTATGTGAAGAAAACCAATGAGATCCAGTCCCAAATTATGGCCATGACCCCGGAACTGGATAAAATGAACCCGACTTACAGCCCTTACCGGGAGCTGCATGTGGAGCAAAGCTACGCCCTGAACGGCGTGATCCTGCATGAATACTACTTTGAAAACCTGGGCAATGCCCATAAAAAGCCGACCGAAACCGAGATGCTGCATAAACTCATCAGCCAGGAATTCGGTAGCTGGGAGAATTATGCCAATCACCTGCTGGCCCTAGGCAAATCCATGCGCGGCTGGGCGATTACCGGCTACAACATGCGCGATCACCGCATCCACAACTACGGATTGGATCTGCACAACCAGTTGGCCCCGGTTAATGTGATTCCCCTGCTGGTGCTGGACGTGTACGAGCATGCTTACATGATTGACTTTGGCACCAAGCGCCCCGCCTACCTGGATGCCTTTATGCGCAACGTGAACTGGGACGTGGTGGATCAACGCCTGAAAACCATGATTCTCCACGGATAAAACTGCTCTATTGAACTTGGCTCAGGCAGGGCGCTGGATGCTTGCCCTGCTTGAGCCTTTTTTGCGTTTTCGCTACACTGGGGCGGAAAGGGATAGGCTTACCTTGGGCCTAATCTCTTACAGTGGGTTCATATCAGTAATCAGAAAGTGGCCTTGCAACAGGAGGCTTGAAACATGCAGGTGACTCATACCCCTTGGCTGGGCTGGAAATTTTGTGGTGCGCCTTCAAATGGCTCCCAACCCAAACCCTCCCCGACGATACCGGCCTCGTCGGATTTCTACTATGCCGGGCTGGTGGAAACCAGCGATCGGCATTTCCAGCGGGATGTGCTGGACGCCTCCCTGAAAAGGCCGGTGCTGGTTCATTTTTTGAGTGAAGGCTGCGCCAATTGCGCCGAACGGCTGCCGGAACTGAGACGCATGGCCAATAGCATGGATCCGGGCGGTAGCGTCAAGTTCGTCAAAATCGAGAGTGACTGGAACCCGGATGCTTCGGAGCGTTACGCCGGGCAAAATCCCGTCAGTTTATCGCTGGCAAGCTTGCGGGAGGATGAGGACGGGCGGTTGCGGATTGATTCGCACCCGCTGATGTTGTTCAGGAATTACCAGAACACGGACGCGGTGAATTGCAACGATAGCCCTACCAAGCTGGATTGCCTGATTCGGGACGCCATCCGCCGGGAGGATGCGAGGCAGATTCCCCCGTGGCCGGACGCTCTGGCTGGCGTAACAAACCAACCCTCCAGCGCACAGGGCTGGCTGGAATGGATTCGCGCCATGTTGCTGTTGCCTAAGCGGGATTAGCGCAGTCGTTTGGGCAATACTACCGGCTGATTTTGAAGATTTCGCCGTATTTGCCCCACAGATAATCCACAAAGTACCGGGCGTTCAGCGGCTCGCCGGTTACACGCTGCACAATCGCGGCTGCGTTTTCCATTTTACCGACCCAGTGGATTTCCTTGTTCAGCCAGTTTTTGAGGGGGAGCAGTTCCCCGTGGCCGATTTTATCTTCCAGGCCATCAATTTGCTTTTTGGCGGTGTGGAAAAACTGTGCGGAATACAGATTGCCCAGCGTGTAGGTGGGAAAGTACCCGAAAGAGCCGTGAGACCAGTGGATATCCTGCAAGGCGCCTTCTGCGTCGTTGGACGGGGTAATGCCCAGGTATTCCTGCGCCTTGGCGGCCCATGCCTCAGGAATCTCATCCACCTTCATGCTGCCTTCAATCAGGGCTTTTTCAATTTCGTAGCGCAGCAGAATATGCAGGTTATAAGTCACCTCGTCCGACTCCACCCGGATAAAGGACGGCCTGACCCGGTTGATGCCATGGTAGAATTTTTCCGCCGTCACGTTTTTCAGCTCAGGGAAAGTCTCTTGCAGCTTGGGGAAATAATGCTTCCAGAACGCCCTGGAGCGTCCTACCTGGTTTTCCCACAGGCGGGATTGCGACTCATGGATGCCCAGCGAGGTGCCTTCGGCCAGCGGGGTGCGGTTCAGCACCGGGTTGACGCCTTGCTCGTACATGCCATGCCCGCCTTCGTGCATGGAGGAAGAAAGCGCGGAGAACACGTCATGCTCGTCAATGCGAGTGGTCAGCCGCACATCGTGGGAACTGCTGCCGGAAGAGAACGGGTGCGCGGAGAGATCCAGCCGCCCGGCCTCAAAGTCGAAGCCCATGTCGGTTAACACCTTGCGGGAGAATTCAAGCTGTTTTTCCGCCGGGAAAAAGCCCTCGTGCAGAAATCCGGCTTCCGGGGAGTGGCCGGAATCCTGAATAGCTTTGAGCAAGGGGACGATATCCGCCTTTAGCTTTGCAAACAGCGGATCGAGCTGCTTGACGGTCAGGCCGGGTTCATACTCATCCAGCAGCGCGTCATAGGGAGAATCCTCATAGCCCTGCGCTTCTGCTAATCGCTGGTTCAGGGAAATAATCTTGCGCAACACCGGCTCAAACTGTTTGAACTGCTTGTTAGCCCGCGCGTCCACCCAAATGTTATGCGCTTCGGCGGTGGTTTCCACCATTTCCTGCAGCAGTTCCAGTGGGGTTTTCTTGCTTTTGTCGTAGGAACGGCCTACTTCGCGCACCAATGCCTGACTCATGGTGTCCAGCTTTTCGGGAATGCCCGGCTGACGCAGGTGGCGCAAATGCTCGTCCATTTCGGCGCTGGTCATCAGGTTATGGGAAAGTTTGGCCAGGGTCGCCATTTGCTTGGCCCGCATGGCGGAGCCTTTTTCTGGCATGTGGGTTTCCAGATCCCAGCCCAGCAATGCCTGGGTGGCGTTTAAATCGTGAATTTCGTTCACCAGTGACTGAAACGCCATAATAGACGCCGTGGTTGCGGTAGATGTCTGCATCGCCTCTCTCCTTAAAACGCTGAAACAGCAATGCCCCTATTCTAGCGTGAAACGGGCCATTTCCACAAACAGGGAAGGCTTTCGGCTAACGGCGAAGGAAAATGTCCGGATCCATCTCCGTGACCGGGATGACTTTGCGCAGCCGGTTGATCAATTCCTCCACGCGGGCCATATCGATGGTGGGCGGTGTGCCGGGCTGCATGGCGTTGTTGCGGCGAATCCCCGCCTCCAGAATCAGGCCGTCCGCCTGCTCAAAGTAGTTGTCTACCGTCTGGGGCTTGGTCTGGCTCTCCACCAGAATGGAGGGTAAGCCACCCTGTTTGAGCGTCGAGATTTCAGAGGCTTCAATGTCCTGATCGGATAGGATTAGCGCCAGTTTTTCGGGCTGGTTGGCCAGCGCCTGGGCGGTATAGGTTAACGATTCCAGTTTGTCCGGCTTCTGGGACTGGCCGCCCGGTCCCAGGTGGCGCAGGGAAACGTCTACCAGCAGCGGGGGGAGCTCGGTTTTGAGGCGGTTTTTATAATGCAGCAGCTCGTTAAAGCGGTTGTTGATCACGCCGCTTTCGGTAATCAGCGCGCCTGTCAGCACCGATAGCCGGATGAAATCTGCCTGGGTGTTGATGGCGATGGCCAACGCGGTTTCGGGATCGTTTTGCAGCACGGAAATTCCGATGGGAAGTCCCGTAAATTGCTTGAGCTTGCGCGCAAGCATGGAAATTGAGATGGCTCCGGCCACGTCAATGCGTCCTTGCGCATACGGCGTATCGTGTGAATTCTCGATAATCAGGCCGTCCACGCCGCCGGTGGCCAGCGCGGTGGCCTCCTGTTCCGCGCGAGCGCCTAATGTGTCCCACTGGCCTTCCCAGCCCGGTGCGCCGGGGAGGGCCAATAACTGGATTTTGCCGATGATTGGCTTGGGTTTTTTAAATATTTCCGTTAACATAAGCCTATTCTAATACCAACTTGCTTCCAAGAAAAAGCTGGCTTGCCGGAAAAAATCCACAGACCCTAACGCTCCGCAAGTCCCAAGGCCAGGCAAAGCCCGTCAGCCGTGCGAACTCAAATTCGGGATGGAAGCGGCTGGCCCTTTGTTCCATAACCCGGACTGCTATCAATTATGAAAAAACGCACCGTTGCCGTTATTGGCCGCCCCAACGTGGGAAAATCCACCCTGGTAAACCGCATTATCGGAGCCAGAAAAGCCATTGTAGACGATATGCCGGGTGTTACCCGCGATCGCTCCTATTACGAGGCCGAATGGCAAGGCCGCACCTTTACGCTGGTGGATACCGGCGGGGTGATGCCCGATGCCGAGAAGGAAGAGCACCCGTTTGCGGAACTGATCAACATGCAGGTGGAAATTGCCCTTGCTGAAGCGGATTTGGTGGTTTTTCTGCTAGATGGGCAGGCGGGCATTACCGCTGTGGATGAAGACATTGCCGAGCAGTTGCGCCGCAGCGGCAAGCCGATTCTGCTGACCATCAACAAAATTGACCGGCATGATCAAAAAGCTCTGGCGGCCGAGTTTTACGCGCTTTCCCTGGGTGAGCCGCACTCGCTCTCCGCCCTGCACGGCAACGTGGGCGTGGGCGACTTGCTGGATGAAATTACCCGTCGTTTGCCGGTCGAGGAAGACGAGGCCGTGCAGGATGAACGGATTCACATTGCGCTGGTGGGCCGCCCGAATGTGGGCAAATCTTCCATCCTCAACGCCCTGATCGGTGAGGAGCGCTCTATTGTGAGCGATATTTCCGGCACCACCCGCGATGCCTTGAACGTGCCGGTGATGCATGAAGGTCGCGAGTTTGTGCTGGTGGATACCGCCGGGATCCGTAAAAAGGGCAAGGTGGACTACGGCGTGGAGATGTTCTCCGTCGATCGCTCCATTCGCGCGTTGCGGGACGCCAACGTAACCGTGATGGTGCTGGACGCCACCGAGAACATGCAAAGCCAGATGGCCAGCATGGTGACCGATCAGGACAAGAAAATCATTGAGATGAGCAACGAGGCCGGTCGCGGCCTGGTGATTGTAGTGAACAAATGGGATTTGGTAGCCAATAAAACCTCCAAATCGGTGGATCAATACAAGAAAAAGCTCTACCAGGAAGTGCCTCACGCCGTGTTTGCGCCGGTATTGTTCACCAGCGCGGCCAAGGGCCAGCGGTTGCAGAATATTTATGAATTGGCTCAGACGGTCTACGAAAACGCCAACCGCCGGGTGAAAACCAGTTTGGTGAACGAGGTGATGTCGGAAGCGTTTACCCTTTCCCCGCCGCCGCCCATTAAAAACAAGCGCCTGAAACTGCTGTACGCCACGCAAGTCGGGGTGGCTCCGCCCACATTTATTCTGTTCGTCAATGATGCTAAGCTCATGAAGGACTCATACCGTCGTTACTTGGAAAAGAAACTGCGCGAGAACTTCGAGTTCGCGGGAACGCCGTTGGTGATTGTTCCCCGTTCGCGCGACGAGAAGAAGGGAAGATAGAGGCAGTTATCATGGTCGTTTATCTGGTTGCGGTCGTGCTGGGTTACCTGATTGGTTCGTTCCCTACGGCCTATCTGGTGGTCAAGCAGCTTACCGGGCAGGATATTCGCACGATCGGCAGCGGTAATGTGGGCGCTACCAACGTAAAGCGGGTGGCGGGCTTTAAGCCGTACCTATTTGTGCTGTTGTGCGATGTGGCGAAAGGCGCCGTGCCGGTTTTAATCAGCAGGAAGCTGTATCCGGAGTTGCACTTGCTGCATGTGTTGGTTGCCCTCAGCACCGTCATCGGGCATAGCAAATCCATTTACCTGGGGTTTGCCGGTGGCAAGTCCGCAGCGACCGGCTTGGGCGGCCTGATCGGCCTGGCTCCCCTCCCCGCGTTCCTGCTGGGCGTTACCGCGTTTACCGTTACCAAGTTGTCCCGCTATGTCTCGTTGGGTTCCATTACGGCCAGCCTGCTGTCCCCGGTGCTGATGTACTTGTTTCACCGTCCGCTTGAATATATCATTTATACCGTAGTTGCCGGTCTGTACGTGGTGTACTTGCATAAGGCCAACATTGGCAGGCTGCTTTCGGGTACGGAGAATCGGATCTGATGAAAAAGCTGGCGATTTTAGGGGCGGGAAGTTGGGGATTGACCCTGGCCTGGCTGGCTGGCAGCGACCATCAGAACGTTTGGCTGTGGGATCGCAAGCCGGAGCGCATTAACGCCATGCAGCGAGATCGCAAGGTGCTGTTCCCGGTGCCGGTCATTTTACCTTCGGATTTAAATCTGACCGCCTCGCTGGACGAAGCGGTGCGGGATGCGGACGTGATTCTGCTGGTGGTGACGGTGAGCGGTACGCGCGAAGTGTTGCGCAAGCTGCGTGACGAGGTTCGCTTGCCGGAAGATGTGGTTCTGGTCAATGCTTCCAAGGGGATTGAGTTTCCCAGCCTAAAGCGCATGTCCGAGGTGTTTGCGGAAGAAATGCCGAACAATCCTTACGCGGTATTGTCCGGGCCAACCTTGGCTATGGAAATCCTGAATGGACTGCCCACCGCGTGTTCCATTGCTTGCAGTAACCTTGAAATTGCCGAAGCCTTACAGCGGGACTTGTCCCACGATCTGTTCCGACTGTATTCCAATTCCGATGTGACCGGCGTGGAGTTGGGCGGCGCGCTTAAGAATATTTTCGCCATCGCCAGCGGCTACATGAGAGCCAAAAAACTGGGCGACAATGCCCTGGGTGCGTTGCTCACCCGTGGCCTGGCGGAAATGACCCGTTTCAGCGTGGCGCTGGGCGCAGATCAGAAAACCCTGTACGGTATGAGTGGCCTGGGCGACTTGCTGGCCACTTCCAACAGCCCGTTGAGCCGGAATTTCCAGGTGGGCGCCCGGTTGGCCCAGGGTGAAACCCTGGAACAGATTCTGTCCGATCTGAAAGTGGTGGCCGAAGGCGTGAAGACGACCCATGCGGTGGCCGAATTGTCTCGCAAGATGGGACTGGAAGCGCCGATTGTGGAGATGGTGGAAATGTGCCTTTCCGGCCCGTTTTCAGAGAAAATGATCATTAAAAGTCTGATGAGCCGTAAGCTGAAGTCTGAGCAGAAGGAGTCGGTCGGTTAGGCCCGGCCCAATCGCCCAGGCATGGCTGAAACCATTGCAGTCTTGTTGTAGAAACAGCCGAGGGACAGTTCGCATATGCCATTAATTCTCTCTTATTCGCTGTTAGGGTTGCTGGCTGGGGCTTTTAGCGGGCTGGTGGGCATTGGCGGCGGCATTATCATTGTGCCGGTTCTGGTGTTCTGGTTCGGGTTCAGCCAGCAAATGGCTCAAGGCACTACATTGGCCCTGCTGGTGTTGCCCATTGGCCTCTTGGGGGCAATAGAATATTACCGGCAAGGCTATGTGGATCTGAAGGTGGCGGGCCTTATCTGCGCCGGGTTTATGATCGGCAGCCTGCTAGGAGCCAAGCTGGCCGTGATGATGCCAACCATCGTGCTAAAGCGCGTATTTGGCAGCGCCCTGTTGTTGATTGGCGCCAAGATGCTTTTTGGCGTTTAGCGCTGTAGTAGTTGAGTGGTTTTTTAAGCTGGGCTTAACGTGTTGCTGAGAATGGCTTTTAGCGCCTTTATTAAAGCCTGAATGTCTTCCGGCTGGGTATAATAGCCAATGCTGGCCCGTACCGTGCCGCCCAAGTGAATGGAGCCAACGGCTTCATGCGCCATGGGGGCGCAATGGAACCCGGCCCGCAGGGCGATGCCGTATTCGTCAAACAGGGTTTCCCCAATGGTTTTGGGTTGGTGGTTCAGCACGTTGAAGGAAACCACCGGCGTTTTGCTTCGCACATCCTGATGCCCGTATACCTTCACTTCGGGGATCTCCCGCAATTCCGCCAGCAGAAGCGAAAGTAGTTCGGTTTCGTGCTTATGGATGGCGGAAAGCCCGGTTTGCTGAACCCAGCGCACCCCTTCGGCCATGGCGAGGATTTGGGGCAGCGGAATGGTGCCGACTTCGAACCCGTCTGGCAGGGTGGGATGCATTTCGTGCTTGCCGGAATCCCCGCCGGTGCCGCCTTCAAGAAAGGTGTTTAAGGCTGCGTTTTCACCCACATACAACGCGCCCACGCCGGGCGGCCCATACAGCGATTTATGGCCCGGCACCGCCAGCAGGTCGATGTTGAATTCCTGTACATCCACCGGCAGAACGCCTGCGGATTGCGCGGCGTCCAGCAGGTATAATTTACCGTATTGGCGCGCTAGCCTGCCGATTTCCAAGACCGGCAGCACGGAACCGATGACGTTGCTGGCATGCGTGGTGGCGACCAGCCGAATATTGGGCCGGGTTTGCAAAAGCTGCTCGTACGCCGCCAGAACAAACGGGTTGGCATCGGTATACGGCACTACGTAAAACTCAATACCCTTTTCCCTGGCGATTTTGCGCACCGGGCGAGACAACGCGTGGTGTTCCACCGAGCTGATCACAATGGCGTCCCCGGCTTGCCACGGAAATGCCTGGATGGCCAGGTTCAGCGAGTGGGTACAACCGTTGGTGAAACTGATGCGCTCCGCGTTGGGGATGTTGAAAAGCTGGGCCAATGTTTCACGGGCTTGCTGCAACTGGTTGACGCCTAATCGGGACGCCTTGGCGGTGCCACGCTTGGGGCTGAAGAGGCTGCGAAAGGATTGATCCATGGTTTGATAAACCTGTTCCGGCTTGGGCCAGGAGGTGGCGGCATTGTCCAGGTAATGCATGGGGCGGGGTTCCTTTCGCGTTCCGGTGTAATCTTTCCTATCTTAAGCCATGTACCGGCTCCATATTAACCGGAAGCATGTCCGGAGACAAACACGATGGCTCCCAGCGAGAGCCCGGCAATAAACAGCCAGAGCAGCACCCCATGCAGCAGGGGCTGAATGCCCACCTGCCGAAGGGCTTTGAGTGATAGGCCCGCCCCAATCAGAAACAGGGTCAGGGTCAGGCCCAGCTTGGCCAGATCCACCAGCCAGGGGGAAACCAGCGCGACCGGGGCCACGTAGGTGTGCAGCACGGAGGCCAGCAGGAAAAATACAATAAAGTAAGGCATGTTTACCCTGGCGGATTGCCGTTGAAACAACCATGCGCTGAGGAGAGTCACCGGCACGATCCACAAGGCGCGGGCCAGTTTTACGGTGGTGGCCAGCATCAGGGCTTCGTTGCCATAGCGGCTGGCGGCTCCCACCACGGAACTGGTGTCGTGGATGGCAATGGCTGACCACAGGCCGAATTCGGCCTGACTAAGCCCCAGAGCATGCCCAATGGGCGGGAAAACCAGCAGGGCGACGGCGTTCAAAATAAAAATAGTTCCCAAGGAAACGGAGATTTCCTGGTCGTTGGCGTTCAGCACGGGGGCTACCGCTGCTATGGCGCTGCCTCCGCAAATGGCAGTGCCGCAGCCAATTAAATGGGCCGTTTTGCGCTCTATTTTAAGCAGTTTGCCCAGCCCAAACGCCAGAATAAGAGTGGCAATAATTGTAAATGCGGCCATTAACAGGCCGGTCTGGCTGGCTTTCAGCACGGCTTGCAGGTTCATGCCAAAGCCTAGCCCCACCACGGAAAACTGGAGCAACTGTTTTACCAGCGGCCCGTTGGCCCTGGGGTAGGGGTGGGCGTTCAGCAGCCCAATACCAAGGCCCAGCAATAGTGCTAATGGTGGCGAGGCTAAAACGCCCGCCGCTGTCAGCAGGCAGAAGAAAAGAAATATTTGAAGCGGGCGGGGCATTGGCATGCGGATGCCTGGCGCAACTACAGGCCGGGATCCAGCAGCGAGAACGGAATTTTCTCCACGGCGGCGCCCAGGAAGTAGCGCATGACTTCGGTGGGCAGGGTCACTTCCTGTGGGATGACGGTGTTGTGGTAGCCCATGTCCGCGCCTTGCAGTTCGCGCTTGAGCGGCGGGGCGTATACGTGCAGGCTTACCACGTCCTCATTGGAGGTATTCTTGACTTCATGGCTCACGCCCACCGGGGTGTGGCCTACATCGCCCGGTCGCCATACGGTGGTTACCTTGCGGCCATCCTGAAAATAGCTGGTGTTGGTGATTTCGCCTTCCATAATAATCATCAGGCCATCCGAAGTATCGTGATGGTGGACAGGGCTGCCCTGCCCCGGACGCCAGCAGACCACCAGGATTTCCACGTTGGCGGACTTGAAGACCAGGTGGCGGGCGTAATGGTTTTCCTTAAACTGCTTTAAAGTGTCCAGGTTCAACATCCGCTTGGTTTCCATTGATTGCAAGAAAGTACGAATGTTTTTATAGTACTGCAAACATGCGGCGTTCGACAGGGGAACGCAAGTAGGCTCCCCGGAACGGTAAGCCCGTATTACAATCAATAAGCCATGTTTGTTTACCTCCATATTCCTTTTTGCGTTTCCCGTTGCATTTATTGCGACTTTTACGTGGTGCTGGAAAAATATGGCGGTAAGGCGGCTTACGTGGACGCCGTTTGCCGGGAAATCGAATTGCGGTTGGGCGCGCTTTCCCCGGCGGAATTGCGTTCCCCCATCCAAACCTTGTACGTGGGGGGCGGAACCCCTTCGCTGTTGGATTCGGATGCTTACCGACGAGTGTTTGAGGCGATGAACCGCTACCTGCCTTTTGCGCCGGATGCGGAAATTACCCTGGAGGCAAACCCCGGCGCGCGTCATTCCGAAATGGCCGATGCGCCGGAAAAATACCTGGAGGCGGGATTTAATCGGGTGAGCGTAGGGGTGCAGAGTTTTAACGACCTGGAGCTGAAAAAGCTGAGCCGCTTGCACTCCACGCAGGAGGCGGCGGCGTTTATTCGGGGTTTGCAGGCTGCCGGCTGGGCCAATATTTCACTGGATCTCATGTACGGAATTCCGGTGCAAACCATGGCCACCTGGCGGGAGACTTTGCGGCAAACGGTGGATCTGGGCGTTCAGCATGTCTCCATGTACGGCTTGAAAGTGGAGGAAAATACCCCGTTGGACAAATTAACCGCCTTGCAGGCCAGTCGGGGTAGTTATCCGTTACCGGAAGAAGACGAGATTGTGGCCATGTATTATGAGGGCTTAAACACGCTTCGCTCCGGCGGGTTTGAGCGTTATGAATTCAGTAACCTGGCTCGTCCCGGTTACGCGTCCCGGCATAATTTGAATTACTGGAACAACGGGGAATACCTGGCCTTGGGCGTGGCCGCGCATGGATACTGGCAGGGCAATCGCTATGAAACCGTGCGGGATTTAACGTGCTACATGGAAAATCCGCTGGCCGGGGAAACCGCGCCATGCCCACCGCAGGAACGGTTGGAAAACGCCATTATTTTCGGTCTGCGCAAGGCGGAGGGCATTCAAATTCCAGCCCTGGAATCGGAATTCGGCATTGATTTCAGGGCGCGATATGGCCATATTTTGCGCAAGTACGAGGGCGAATATTTAATCTGGCAAGGTGAAACCCTCCAACTTAGCGAGCGGGCTATTCCGCTCAGTAACGGTATTCTGGCCGAATTTTTAGACTGAGTTCTGAAGCGGGTAGCAACAAAATCCCGCAACCTGTTTTCATGCTTGCAAAGGGGCATAGACCCCATTGAGGGCATTCAGGGCAATAGGGACATTGAGGGCGAATTGATTCCGCATAAACGCGATTTTGCGCGTATGCGAGAGCGATAGGGCAAAGGGCACAACAGGGAGCGAAATAGAATGGTTTCATCGTCATACGGCAATTATGGCTATAACGGCTACGGCGGTTATGGCAACCAGCAAGGCGGTTCCGTGCTTGGGGACACCACCATGAGCAACGCGTACAGTTCCATCGGCAGTTCTATGGACACCAGCGGGGCCAACCTGAACAATATTACCAAGGGGCTTACGGAAACCTATAATAACGCCATGTCCGGCGGCGGCGAGAAAAAGTCCGGCGGCCTGTTCGGGGGAATCAAGGACTTTTTCAGCGGCATTGTGAAAGGGGCCACCAACTTGCTGAAGAGCCTGGCCGATCCCAAAACCTGGCTGCTGATTGCGGGGTGCGCCGCGCTGTGCATGATCTTCCCTCCGGCGGGCTTTGCGTTAATGGCCGTGGGCGTGGCCATGGCGGGTTCCAAAATACTGAAGGGCGCGACTACCGGCGATTGGTCGCAGGTGGGCGAAGGCGTCTTTGATTTGGGCCTTACGGCGGTCGGCGCGCGCAGCACCATGGGCGGCGTGGGCAAGGGAGGCGGAGCGGCCCAGTCTTCGGTACAGGCGACCGAAGCGGCTGGGGCCAATGTTGCCAAGGCGGAAAAAGCGTTGGAGGCGGCCAAGGCCAGCAAGGACACGGCCAAAATCGCGGAAGCTGAGCAGGCGCTAACGGCTGCCAAAAGCGAAAGCGGCAGGCTGGCGGCGGCCCAGGAAGCCCACGTCAAGGCGCAGGTGGCTTCCATGACCAAGGGGCAGCGGGCGGCCATTCAGGATAGTGTGGGTAAAAAGTACGACGCGGCGTCGCTAAAGCCGGAGCAATTGCCTAAAACCATCGATACGGCGCGAACGGATCTGGTGGCGGCCAACAAGCAGGTTAGCGTGGCCAGAACCAACCTGAGCGGCATTGATAAAGCCAAGAATCCTGAGGCGTATAAAACTGCGGAAACCGCCGTGCGGGAAGCGGAAACCGCCGCCGCCGCCAAGGCCGAGGAAGTGCATTCCCTGCTGCAATACCAGCGGATTGCCAAGGTGGAAGCCAAGACCACCTTCGGCAAGGTGAAGCACTACGGCAGCACTACCTGGGATGGCCTGATGGCCAATGGCAAGGCGATTTTCAAGAAGGACATGACCAATCCGTACACCGGGGAAGTCCGGACGCTGTATAGCAGCACTCCCCGCACGGCGGCGGAAGCGGCTGAAACAAGCGCCAAGCCGGGCTTCTTCAGCCGGATGTTCGGAGGCGGTAAACCCGCTGCCGGGACGGTGGATGAGACGGCGTCCACCGTGCCAAAAGTGGAAGGCCAGGCTTCCAAATCGGTTGCGGAAGTGACGGTTCCTCCCAAAAAGACGGTGGATACCCCGGAAGTTCCGTCCGCCAAGCCAGAAGGGCAATCGCCAGGCGTTAAACCGGAAGATGAGGTGACTACCACCACAAATTCGGTGGATGCATCCAAGGATATAAAAGCCCAGGCGGAAAAAGCCACCACAAAAGAGGATGCCCAAAAGGCGCTGGCTGCGGCGGATGATCAGTTGGCCAACGCGACCACCAACGAGGCCCGTGCGGCGGCGGCGGAAGCCAAGGCCCAGGCAGAGCTGGCGTTGAAAAAGTTTGAGGAGCCGGGCAAATTCTCTCAATACAAATCCTACCTCTGGAATAACAAGATGGCGAGCGTGGCGCAGGCTTACACTGCGGGCGTACCCGCGCTCCAGATGTTCGGGTTTGGCGGCGGTCAGCAGGGGCAGGGCGAAAGTAGCCTACTGGGCGGCCTGGGCGGGCTTGTGGGCTAAACGGCTTTAACACAACCGGCTTTATAATTTACCCTTCGTGTGACGCAAACAACCCTTCGAATCAGGAGACAAACAGCGATGACGAACCGAGTGACCGCAGGCAGACGGGTGAGAATCTTCTAACCCCAATGCTTGTACCCAACGAACTTCCATTGAAACATTCCTTTTATTTCACCGATCCTTGCGATCGGTGTTTTTCTTTGTGAGAAGAGGTTTTTCAGGTGGCCTGGGCGGAGACCGAAAGGGATTTTTACCGCCTGGGGAAAAAGACTGGCACAAAAATCCAATTAATTGTTTTTATACAAACATAAGTGATATATGGTTCTGTCAAAAGGGGACAATCAGGCAGGGCCAAGGGACAATCGGGCAAGGCTGAACCTGGTACGTAAGGACAGGACGATGGGCCTTTCTCAACAGGGGACTGACTTCCACTTCAATTTCAATATTCAATAAGGGAACAATCAGGGACTTCAAAAGGGATGGATACAACGAGCATGACACATTGAGCAACAACCAATCCGCACGGTCTGGCTTTTGTGCCGCCGCGCCCGGATGCCCGCTGGCATAGGGATGCGTTCCGTACAAAGGCGATTGCCGGGTAAAGCGGCGGTTTGCAAACAGGTGGTTTCAGGCTTGCTTGGGCAAGGCCATGCGTTCGGCGGTTCGCCAAATCATGACCGGCTTGGGCCTGGGTGCTGAAAAACCGGGTTTGAGCCGCTGAATGCAGGAAATGGCTGCGCGTTCACTGCGTGGGATGTTCAAAAGGGATGACAGGTGTAAGCAATTAATCAGGGAAATGACGGCATGATTCTAACTGCTATTTATTAACGCGGTTTATACCGACGGGCTGGATTCGGCTGCCATAAGCCGCGTAAGCCTTGCGGGCCAGACTGCTGAACCGATGTATTGGCATGGTGTTGTTTGGGCATTGAATTGGCCAAATAACGGGCTGGGTCAGGCAACGTGCATTGAACCCGGCAGCAACAGGCAAATAGCCTTGCGCCAGTACCATGGCCGAATTGGCGGCTTCAACTTCATTGCAACAATCAACAGCGAATGCTGTCGTACATAAAACCGTTCATAGTGATAGGTTTCAGGTTGCGCTGTTATAGCGGCCTTGACTGATTCAACCGGCTTGTTCATCAGGCGGATCGGTCGCTGAAACACGGCTGTGTAATACAAATTTCAACAATTTATTTCCAGTTCACCATGCTTTGTGGCATGACGGATTCACAAGGAATCATTGTATGGGTTAAGCATTCAACTGAAATTTTATTAAAGGCGTTAAATTGCCGTGTGACTTGCCGCTATGGCGGGCATGGCATCAGTTTTAATACGGAGGAATGATCTGATGGGATCAACTTACGGTAGCTATGGCTACGGAGACTACTCCGGAGGCTATAATAGCGGATACTACGGGTATAATCAGCAAGGCGGCTCGGTGCTGGGCAGTAATACGTCCATGAGCATGAACAACAGCCAGATTGGCAGTGCGCCCGAACTGACGCAGCAAAGCCCGACCAGTAAAATTATGGACGGCATTTCCAAAACCTATAACGACGGGTTGCAGTCCCAGAAAAAGGGCGGAGGCATCGGGGACTTTTTCAAGGGGATTTTCAACGGCATCAAAAACCTGTTCAAGAGCCTTCTGGATCCGAAGACTTGGTTAATGATCGCAGCGTGTGTCGCGCTCTGCGTATTGGTGCCAGGCGCGGGGGCCGTGCTGATGGCGCTGGGTATCGGTATGGCCGGTATACAAATCTTTAAGGGCGCCCAATCAGGCGATATGGAGCAGGTGGGTGAAGGCGCCTTTAACCTGGGTCTCTGCTTCCTGGGAGGATCTAGTTCTGTTAAGGCCGGTACAGGCGCGGAAGCCGCGAACTTCTCCAGGGCGGGCACACGCGTTGCGGAGGCTGAATCCTCGCTGGCGGCAGCCAAAAAGGCGGGTGACGTCAAGGCGATAGAAAGCGCCCAGAAAACGGTGGAACTGACAAGGGCGCAAATGGCCAGGGCGGATGCCTCTGCAATGTCTGAGGCGCAGCGGACGGCGCACTTGAAGAATCCCAATGTGTCGAGTCTCAAGACGGCGGACGACTTCAAGGCGGCAAAAGCCAGTACGCAAGATAGCCTGATGGCGGCAAAAGCAGGGTTGGATGACGCTCAGACGGCTTTAACCGCCGCCGAGAAAACGAAGGACGCAACTAAGATTACTAGGGCTAAACAAGACCTGGCGGTTGCGGAAGCCCAGATCAAGCAAGCATCTGCCAATGTACACGATGTTTATCTGGCTGAACGGCTTCAGGCCACCAAAGATATGGGTATGATGGGCAGATCGTGGGAATACGTGAAAGGCACGGGCACTCGAACCAAAGACAGCTTCTCGATGCTGTTCGGTAAACCGATGACCAGCGTCGATGGCAGAACCATTAGTTACTGGAGCCGAACGCCCAAAACACCGGAGGCTACAGCCGCAAACGCTGAAGCGGCGGCAACCAAGACCGGCAGTAAGTGGAATCCGTTAAACTGGGGTAAAAAAGATCCCGCTGCGGTTGAGGCTAAGGACCCAAAGGGTACCGTTTCTAGCTCAAAATCAGGAACCAAGACGGATACAACATCGACACCTAAGTCCAAGGAATTTACGTCAAAAGATCAGGCCGATATAGCTACTGTTAAACAGTATTACGCATCTAGGCAACAAACTAAATTCCAGGCCGAGGAGGCTGCTGCCAAGGACAGGATGGTACAAGCCGAGAAAGACCACGGTAAAAAATCAGAACAGTATAAAACAGCAAGCCAAGAGGCTACCGAGGCAAGTGCAAAGGCTCAACGATATGCGGAAATTAGTAAAGGAGCTCAAAAGGAACAAATCGCAGCACGAAAACAAATGGCGGCAGATGAGGTAGCGATAGCCGCAGAAAAGGCTAGACTAGCAGCGGAGGCTAAACCAGGGAATACGGAGCTAGCCAGTGAGGCTGAACGATTAAAAAGTATAGCTGCAACACTCCAGGAAAATGCACAAATAGCTAAGGGTACATATGTAAAACCTTCTCCTACCGCAGATACAATGGAACCAGGCGTGTGGGAACGAATTAAAGGAAACATTGCACCAGGGATTATCGGTTCACAAACAGCAATAACGCCACTCTTCGGGGGAATGCTGGGAGGCGGCGACGGAGGCGGACTCTTCGGCTAAACGGAAACCTCATCAAAAGCGGCGGGCGAACTGGGCGAAACAACCAAAGCGAGCGAAATGACGAAAAACACGAAATAACCAAAACGGGCGAAATGACCAAAGTGGACGAACTGGGCGAAAAGGACGAAACAACCGAGAGCAACCAACCAAAACACAATACAGAAAATAACAAAACCGGAGGCAAACCATGCGAGACAATCAAACAGGGAAAAGGGACAGGGTCTTCTAACCCTAATGCTTGTACCCAAATTCCAATGAAACACTTTTCAGCACCGATCTCCCCGATCGGTGTTTTCTTTTGGTTTTGGGTTCGGAAGGGGCTGTAAAACAGCGACTGTATTGGGATTTTTGGCTCATCAACAAACATTACAAATGTAACACAAAAAGTCATTCCATTGTTTTTATACATCCATATGGGTATAGGGACGGGCATCGCGACTGGTTGTGGCGGTGGCACGGATATGATGGGAGGCAAGCAATCACCATGTATGGATCAGAATCAGTTTTTAACTACCCCGGCAGTATGACAAGCGGCGTGAGCCAGACTTCTGATAGCTCTTCCGCTTCGCCTGTTTCAAAGCCTTATGCAACCCTTGGCTCACAGGACGTTTTGAGCTTTTCCGGCCAGGGCAAAAAGAAACCCCAAGGCGTTATGGGGGCCATTACGGATTTCGGGAAAGGCATTGTGAAGGGCGCTTATAATGCGGTTGCCAGCCTGTTTACCGTACAGGGTATGGCAATGGCGGTGGGCTCATTGATATTTGTGGCTGTGGCCCCTGCCGTGGCAGTTCCCCTTTTGGCGACTGCCGGTGTGGTAATGGGTGGCAAACAAATTGCTGAAGGCGCTACCACCGGCGACTGGGAAAAAGCGGGTGAAGGCACCTTTACGCTGGGCGCTACCATGCTGGGCGCCAAGTTTGGCCCTAAAACCGTCAAAGGCGCTGGCGATGCCGAATATTCATTTGTGAGCACCTCAACCAAGGACGGCGTTACCACCGCTTCCAAGCCGACTGGCATTCTGGGCAATACTTGGGCCAATATTAAAGCCGTATTTGGCGGCAAAATGGGCAAATTGGACAAAGACGGCAATATTATGACTACCGCCGACGGCAAGCTGGTGGACGGTAAGAATATTTACCAGTTAACCAAGGAAAAGTTCAGCAAGGGTAACGAAAAAGCAGCGGAAAATTCTGCAAATGCCAGTACCGCTTCCAATGCCGTGAGTAGCAGAACTTCCTCCACGAGTACGGTTGCGCCTAAGCCAAAGACGACTTCCAGCACCGTGAATAGAAGCTCTTCTTCCATGAGTATGGCTGCGCCTATGCCAAAGGTTGAGGTGGCTCGTATTCAAGAGTTACAAAGTCGCGCTTCTGGTGCATTGACTGCAGAAGAAACGCTTGAGCTGAAAGCCTTGGAAGCTAAATATCCGCACCACAATGCGGAAACGGTAAAGGTTCGCAGGGAACTGGCCGAGCTGAAAGACTTGCATGACGCTCAGACAAAAAGGGAACTAGATCCGGCAAACAGGCCACGTTTGGACGAATTACGGAAATTATACCAGGATCAGGGTAACGCATTAAAGGAGCGTAGGCATCTGGATCGGATTCAGGCTGCGCGCACAAACTTTGAAGACCTTAAATTACCTGAAGGTTTTGAAGAATGGACGGTTGAGCATGATAAAGGCCCGGATGCATTCAACCATACACTGGATCTGGAAGAGTTCGAATCGTTGCATGCCTTGCGGAGCAACCCGGCTGAAGAATTTACCGCAGCGGATCAGACACGGTATTCGGCATTAAAACAGCAGTTGGAGCTGAAAAAGAATGAAATTGATCAAAAATGGTGGATTAGCAAAACCAGGGATGAGGTAAAGCAGCAGAAAGACATTAAGGCGATGCTGAATGCAGATGAGCCTGAAGTTGTGAACCCAACCGGCTGGAGCGTGGCTGATCTGGATCGTATGAGCGCTCAACCGAAACTGGCGGTAAAACGCCTGGCGGAATTGCAGAAAAAAGACACTCTGACTGCAACGGAGAAGGCCCAGGTACAGGCGCTGGAAGAACGTTTCCCGCATCGCTCCTCGGCAAATATGCTTCAACGCAACGAGCTTTCAGAAATGGAGCGCTTGCATCAACAGGAAACCAAAGGGACGATTGATGAAAACGCCCAGGAACGCTTAGATGAATTGCGGGATAAATATCCGGATCAATCTGATGCTCTGGATAACCAAAAATTCATTGCGCAAATACGCAGTATGCGGGCGGACTTTAAAGGGGCCGACTTGCCGCAGGATGTCCGTGCCGAGTGGGAGGCTGATTACAATAAGGGTACGAAGGCGTTCAATTATGAGCTGGATATTCATGAGCTGGAAGCGTTGAACGAGTTGCGTAGCAATGAAACCTATCAGTTCACCGAGGCGGATCATACGCATTACAACGAGGTGCGGCAGCGAGTTCAGGATTTACACGATGCTGAAAAGCCGAAATGGTTTAAGGATGGGAACTTCGATGTTAAAAGAATGACTGACGCTCTGGAGCCGGTTGAAGTCAAGGCGCCTGCCCCGGAAAGCCAGATGTCGCTGGCAAAACTGGACAGGCTGGCGAGCAAGGCGTCCGATGTGGAAGGCCAGTTGGCCCTGCTGAATTCGGAGGTGTCACGCATTCAGGAATTGCAACAACGCACCCAGCCTTTGAATAAAGCGGATGCGGCTGATCTGAAAGCCCTGGAGGAAAAATACCCGCACCGTTCCGCCGCCAGTGTGCAAAAAGGCCGCGACCTGCGTGAAATGCAAAGGCTGCTTGAGAAGGATGCGCAGAAATCCCTGACTGAGGCCGAAGAAAAACGATTTGAAGAATTACAGGATTTATACCTGCCTGAAACGAACCGGGCGATTGATACACGTGACATTGGCTGGATACGGGAGATAAGAACCGATTTCAAAAATGCGAAGGTGCCAGCCGATGTTCGCAAGCAATGGTCTGACAGCCTGGCGCAAGGTGAAGAACACTTCAATGCCGAGCTGGATCTGTCGGAATTTGAAAAATTGAAGTTCCTGAAAGGCAATAAGACCTATGAGTTCAGCGATGCGGATCTGGCCCGGTACAAAGAGCTGGAAACCTCTGTAAAAGGTCGTCTGCAGAAGCTGAATGACGACTGGGATCCGAACATCTTCAACTACGACGTAGAAGCCGCGGGTGAAATCGATCGCCTGGAAGCGCTGCTGGAACCCCAGAAAACCGTGAATCCTTCGGCGCAAGATAAAATGAGCCTGGAGGAACTGGACTTTCAAAGCTTCTCTAAGCCCAAGCAGCAGGAAGGCCCGCAGACGGAGCCGACCGCGCAGAAGAAAGAAATCAAACAACAGGCGAGTCTGGACGGTGACGAATCCGATGACGAGTTCTTCGAATTCGACGAGGAGGACGAAAGCGTTCCCTCCGCGCCAGCCACGGGAGGCGCTAAAAAGGAAACTGTTCAGGACAAGGACAAAAAATGGTACTCCGGTTTTAGCGGGCCGCATGGCGCCGGTCAGATCTTCTCTACCACCATTGCGGGTTCCTTGACCGGGGACGAACCTTCATAGAGCGTTCAATTCTAAAAGGCTTCCACTGGCGAACGATTGGGCCGATTGATGCGCCCATCGCTCGCCGGAGGGGCCGAACCTTCAAAGGCTCAATAAAGGGCGGCAATTCTTACACACTGACCTGTTAACGAACCTGAAACCAAGGAGGGCCAATTCAATGGGCAAAGCAACCGCAAGCGAAAAGGGCTGGGCTTTCTAACCCTAATGCTTGTACCCAAAACCAACTTCCAATGAAACACTTTTCTGCACCGGGCTATTCAGTTCGGTGTTTTCTTTTGAGTGCTTATGGAATCTTTTTTATATTTTTTAGATGCTGTATTGATATCGGCCTTAAAGTCTCACAAGAGGCTCAAATCGGTTATCTGGCCTGATATTTAATTGATTGCTATTGTGGTAGCACAAAAACCGGAAGAATTGTTTTTATACATTCAAGATGGGATTTTGGCCGGGGCCAGGGGAATGGGTCGGCCATGGGTTACAAGGGAGGTTTCAATCATGGGTTATGGCGGTTATGGCTATGGCGGCTACGGGGGATACGGCGGGTATCCCGGCTATGGCTTTCCTGGCTACAGCTATCCTGGCATGGGTGGCGTTGGCAATACCCAAAGCGCCAGCCAGTCTTCTGAAGGCCATGGCAACGAGAATGGCGAGAACGGCCATGACCAGAAGTCCAGCGGCGTCGGCGGCTTTTTCAAAGGGATCGCCAATGGGGCGGTCAACCTGGTCAAGGGAATTTTTACGCCGCAAGGCATCATTATGCTGGCAGGCACCGTGGCGCTCACCTGGGCCACTGGAGGCGCTATTCTGCCGTTGTTAGGCGCTATCGGCATGGGCACCGGCGGTTATCAAATGCTGAAAGGCGCTGCGGATGGCAATGCCGAAAAAGTGGGTGAAGGCTTCTTCAACTTTGGCTTGAGTGCCCTGGGCTTTGCCGGGCCAAAAGCGATTAAAGTGGGTGAGACCGAATACGGCATGGTCGGCACCGGCAAGAAAGGCGAGGTCAGCCTGCTGGATCGCCTCAAGGCGCCGTTTGGCTTTACCAAGTATCAGGCCGCCGATGCGGATGAAGCGCTGAACTTGTACGAGCTTTCGTGGCGCAAAATGCAAAGCCGCTTTGATAAAACCCAGGGCGGCGCTTCCGGTACCACCGGGCAAGCGCAAGGCACCCGCCAGCTTAAAAACACTCAGACCGCCACGCGGTACAGGCCGCTGGACACTGTTATGAAAAGCCTGGAAAAAACTGAGGAAAAGGCGCATAAGCTCTATAAAGAGCTGCAAGGCATTGCGGATCGTTATAACAAGTCTGGCGTCAGCGAAAAGGACAAGCTGGCCCTGAACCGGCAGTTTCAGGATGGACAAGCCAAGCTGGATGCGATTATGGCCGATCGTGAAGCCTTGATTGCGGAAGCCCACATGCGTACCCCGTCTCAAAAGCTGGGGACGATGGGGCAAAACGCCAAGTCGCGCACCCAGCAGGCTGGCCATGGCGTAAAAGGATGGTGGAACCGCATGTGGGGCCGGGATGCGGCGGCCAACGCGGAGCAAATCAAAGCCAACGCCATGCGCGAAAAGCGGGTCAATCTGGCGGAATATAACGCGTCCCGCTCGACCACCGGCTATCGCGACATCGACCTGGATTGGGATCCTTCCAAGAAGCCGACTCGCTATGTATTGGCCGATGAAGGCTCCGAGCTGGATATTACCGAAGGCCTGGATGAGGACTTGGAAGAAACTACCACAACCGACCATTTGACAGATGAGTTGGCTGATGCGGTTGAACATAAGCAGACCTTAATGGGGGATTTGGAACATCTGTTCAGCACCAAGAACCTGACGGGTGATCTCAAAACTCAAAAAGCGGAATTTGATAAATTAGTGGCCGAATTCCCTGACCATGCTGGCCGGTTGCACGATATCTGGAATTTAAAGATTCTGGAACTGGTTGATAGTGAGAAAAATCCTGCGTATCTGGAGCATTACAGGGCAGGAGGACGTGTCAATTTGGTTGATCTTTATAAAACAGACCGGGGTGCATTTGAGTTTGCGAAAGAGAATGAGCATTTTCATGCCTTGTCCAGGCTGAATAATTTTGAAGACCACATGTTCGCTTTATCAAAAGCTCAAAAAGATAAATTGACTAAACTGTTAAAGAACAAAGAGGATAAATGGACTCTTAATTTTGGTAACAGTGACTTTAGAAATTTACGTGCGCCTGTTGGGGGTGGAATGGGACCTGCTGCTCTTGTCGACTATGTTGAGGGCGATACTTTGAGGCAGGAAACCATCGATGCGTTGAAAACGCTAGTTGAAAAAAGAGAATATATACAACGGGATGCCATTCTTCCTGATAATGTTAAATTTTCGGCTGACGAATTGCAGAGATTGAAAAGATTATCGCAGTTTAAAGCTGGGGTAGATCAGTTGGACGATGTTGATGAAGAACTTTTTGAAGAAATTGTGGATCGAAATGACGATCTGAATGATCATATTGAAGCGACTCGTACGACGTTTAATAGTTACAAAAAACCAAGTAGTGAACCAAAAGGTTTACTGGAAAGTATGAATCCCTGGAATTACGCCAAGGAAACATTCGATAGCGCCATGAGCAGTTGGAAACGATATAAGCATGGCAATGGCCCCTGGAATGACTTTGGGGTAAACAAGGCAAACCTGAAGGCAGACAAGTTAGATCCATCCAAGCCACTTGGTAAAAAACTGGACTTGAGTGAAGCCGAAGTTAAAAAACTGGAAAAGAAAAACCAAAAGATTTTAGACCGAATTAAAAAAATTAAAGCGGATGACCGTTTTTGTGAAAAGGAACGTGTTGAAAGCTTACTGGATGAGATTGATGACATGGAAAAAGCGCTGAAGGCCAAATTATCTTCCAAACCAGATAAAGATGCGCTAAAAGCACTGGAAAAGCTTGAAAAAGAATATGAGCAGTACCAGAAAAAATTTAAAACACGGTTCAGAAATTGGATTTCAGGCGGCAGTAATGACGACTAAATATTAAACTGAATGAACAGTAAATCTAGGAGGGCTAATCAATGAAAATGTATGTCATCAGTCACAAGCATCGGGCTTTCTAACCCTAATGCTTGTACCCAAATCCAAATTCCATTGAAACATGTTTTCAACACCGATCTTTCCGGATCGGTGTTTTCTTTTGCAGAGCAAAAATGCACGGTTCAAAACGTGGAATCGCAGCCCGGCACATGGGCGAAAACACTTGTTACATCACTCGAATCAGGCGCACAAAAATGGGCGCTTCGGGTTTTATACATGTAGTAATGGGCGATTCTATAATTAATTGAATTGACACAAGGGGCAAGGGCTGCGGGCGAATGAATCGGCAGCCGGGCAGGGCATTAATTAGGGGGCATTTCAACATGGTGGAACCCGTCGGCGGGTATAATTACAGTCCGTATTTCAGCGGATCCGGCTCAGCGGCCAGAAGTGCCGCATCCGATGCTTCCTCTGCTTCCACATCTTCGGGGCAGACGGCCCAGGCCGCCAATACCACCGGCATTATGGGCTTCCTGACCGGCAACGAGGATAGCCGCTCACCCGAAGAAAAGCCTGAAAATCAGAAAGGCCCGCTAGGCGGCGTTCTGGGCGGTATGTGGAACGGGTTGAAAAATACCATCAAAACCCTATTTACCCCACAGGGTTTATTAATGGTGGGCGGTATTATCGCCCTCAACATTATGACCTGCGGCGCGATTACGCCCATTCTGTTTGCGCTGGGCGCGGTAGTCGGCACGTATCAGGTGGGCAAAGGCTTATCCAAGGGCGATTGGGAAGGCGTGGGGCAAGGCGCGTTTACGCTAGGCACCACGTTCCTGGGCGCCAAGTTCGACTTTTTCAACGTGAAGAACAAGCAAACCGGCGAGAAATTCGCCATGTCGCTGGCCGAAACCAAGAACAGCGACGTGGCCACCGCCTCCAAGACCATGCCAACCGTCATGGATAATTTCCGGTTGGTGGGCGGGCAAAAAATGACCGGCACCAAGGGCGGCCAGCAAAATATCTACCAGGTCGGCTGGGATAACATGAAATATCGTTGGGGCAGCATGCGCGGCAATCCGCCCCCCAATGGCGTCTCGCCCGCTAACCCGACCAACGGAGTCAGCGCGGCGGCTTCCGGAAGTGCGGTCAATCCGTTTTCGCAAAGCTCCATTGGCAAGCCGCCATCGACGTCTTCATGAACTCGATTAAAGAGTAAGGCTGATGGAGAGCCGCTGGTTTTACTTGCGTTCCCAACAAAAAAGAACGCCGGTGACAGCGTTCTTTTTTGCGTTATTGGGACGGGTTAATTAAACCCGCACCAGCTTCAGGTTGTTCACAATCTCGTTGGCGAAACCGGAGCAGCTCATCAGCGTGGCGCCTGGCATTTGGCGTTCCAAATCGTAAGTGACTTTTTTGCTGGCAATGGTTTTTTCGAATGCCTGAACCACCAGCTCGGCGGCTTCAGTCCAGCCCAGATGCTCCAGCATCATCACGCCGGAAAGAATCAGGGAGCCGGGGTTCACTTTGTCTTGCCCTGCGTACTTGGGGGCGGTGCCGTGGGTGGCTTCAAACACGGCGGATTGATCGCCGATATTCGCGCCGGGAGCTAAGCCCAACCCGCCGACTTGCGCTGCGCAAGCGTCAGACAGGTAGTCGCCGTTCAGGTTCATGGTGGCAATCACCTGGTACTCGTCCGGGCGAAGCAGCAGTTGCTGGAACATGGCGTCTGCAATGCGATCCTGGAGCAGAATTTTACCGGCGGGCAGTTTGCCGTTGTGCTTTTCCCACAGATCGGCTTCGCTAATCACTTGCTCGGCGTACTCTTCGCGGGCCAGTTCATAACCCCAGTCGCGGAAAGCGCCTTCGGTGAACTTCATGATGTTGCCCTTGTGCACCAGCGTCACCACGGTTTTGTTGTTGGCGATGGCGTAGTTGATGGCGCGGCGCACCAGGCGCTTGGTGCCTTCAATGCTGACCGGCTTGATGCCGATACCGGAATCCGGGCGAATGTCTTTTTTGAACTCGTCCTTGATGAACTTGATGATCTTCTGGGCGTCGGCGGAGCCTTGCTGGTACTCAATACCCAGGTAAATGTCTTCGGTGTTTTCCCGGAAGATGATGACATCCAGCTTCTGCGGTTCTTTCACCGGGGCGGGTACGCCCTGGAACCAGCGAACCGGGCGTACGCAGGCGTACAGATCATGAATCTGGCGAAGGGCCACGTTCAAGCTGCGGATGCCGCCGCCTACCGGGGTGGTCAATGGCCCTTTAATGGCTACTTTGTATTCCCGAATGGCTTCGTTGGTTTCCTCAGGCAGCCAGTTGCCGGTCTGGTTGAAGGCTTTTTCGCCAGCGAGGACTTCTTTCCAGATGATTTTGCGCTTGCCGTTGTAGGCCGCTTCCACAGCGGCGTCCAACACTTTCTGGCTTGCGGGCCAGATATCCACGCCGATGCCATCTCCCTCAATGTAGGGAATGATGGGCTGATCCGGCACATTGAGTGACAAATCGGAATTAATGGTGATTTTTTCGCCTGCCGCTGCCATAAAACTCTCCTTGCTTAATGAAACAACACGTGGGAAGCATAAAAAATCTACCACAAACAGGGAGCCGCTCGCATGGTCTGTAAACATGGTCTTTTAAAGCAATGTGTTGAACGCTTTACCGGCGTTCTTGCTGTCCCCTGGCTCCCGCAGTAGAATGACTGGTGTATTGGGTCAATCAGGGTAGGAGACGAAACCATGAGTGGCAGCTCAACTGATAGCATTAAGAAATTGTACGCCAGCCTGGCCGCAAGTCACGCCAAGGCGAAGGAACGGTTTGGCAAGCAGGCTTTAACCAACGCCGAGAAGGTTCTGTTCTCCCACTTGATTGCCGAGAACTACCCGGAGCGCATTGTTCGGGGTGAAACCTTCCTGTCCCTCCAGCCGGATCGGGTTGCCATGCAGGATGCCACCGCCCAAATGGCGATTCTGCAATTTATGCAGGCCAACCGCGACCAAGTGGCCGTTCCTTCCACCGTGCATTGTGATCACCTGATTCGCGCGCATTCCGGCGCTGCGGAAGACGTGGAGCGGGCCATCAACGAAAACCGGGAAGTTTATGATTTCCTGCAATCCGCCGCCGCCAAGTACGGCATGGGTTTCTGGAAGCCTGGCAGCGGGATTATCCACCAGGTGGTTCTGGAGAAATACGCTTTCCCCGGTGGTTTGATGATTGGCACCGATAGCCATACCCCCAACGCGGGCGGCTTGGGGATGATCGCCATTGGGGTGGGTGGCGCGGATGCCGCCGATGTGATGGCTGGTCTTTCCTGGGAAGTGAAGGCGCCCAAGCTGGTGGGCGTTCACCTGACCGGAAAAATGAACGGTTGGACGGCTCCCAAGGATGTGATTCTTTACCTGTGCGGCCTGCTGACCACCAAGGGCGGCACCAACAAGATTATCGAGTATTTTGGCCCCGGCGCCGAAACCATTAGCTGCACTGGAAAAGGCACCATCACCAACATGGGCGCGGAACTCGGCGCAACTACCTCTATCTTCCCGTTCGACAGCCGCATGGCCGCTTACTTGCGGGCTACCGAGCGTGCTGAGATTGCCGATCTGGCCGAGCAGCACGCCGCCGATCTGCGGGCGGATGATGAAGTGCTGGCCCACCCTGAAAACTACTTTGATGAGATCGTGGAAATCAACCTCTCTGAGCTGGAACCCTACGTGGTGGGGCCGCACTCGCCGGATCGCGCTCGTAAGCTGTCCGAATTTGCGGCGGATGTCAAAAACAGCCAGTTCCCGGAAACCCTGAGCGCCGCCCTGGTGGGAAGCTGCACCAACTCTTCCTACGAAGACCTGGAGCGTTCCGCCAACGTGGCCCGTCAGGCTAAGGCCAAGGGACTGAAGGCGAAATCCTACTTTCTGATTACGCCCGGCTCCATCCAGGTGCATGAGACCATCAAGCGTGACGGCCAGATGCAGGACTTCACCGATATTGGCGGGATCGTGATGGCAAACGCCTGCGGCCCGTGCATCGGTAACTGGGATCGCAGCGACATTAAAAAGGGCGAAACCAACGCCATTATTACTTCCTTCAACCGGAACTTCCCCAAGCGCAACGATGGCAACGCCGAAACGCTGGCCTTCATCGCCAGTCCCGAAGTGGTGACCGCCATGGCGATTGCCGGGAAGACCACTTTCAACCCGGTGACGGATACCCTGGAAAACGGCGTCAAGCTGGAAGCGCCCACCGCGCCGGAACTGCCGCCCAAAGGCTTCCAGATTTCCCATGAAGGCTTGATTCAACCGCCGACCGATCGCGGTAGCGTGACGGTGGCGATTGACCCGAAAAGCCCCCGCCTGGAGAAACTGGCTCCCTTCCAACCCTGGGATGGCAAGGACTTTATTGATGTTCCGGTGCTGGTGAAAACCCAGGGCCAGACCACGACGGATCACATCTCCCCGGCAGGTAAGGATTGGCTGCCACTGCGAGGCCACTTGTCCGGCATCAGCCACAACATGTTGCTGGGCGCGGTAGATGCCGAAACTGGCAAACCCGCCGAACCCGTGAAAATGGATGTGAACGGCGTGGAGCGTGGTGTTTCCCCCTGGGCGTTGAAGGCGCTGGAATACAAAAAGCAAAACGGCAGCGTGATTGTGGGCGATGAGAACTACGGCGAAGGCAGCAGCCGTGAGCATGCGGCCATGTCTCCTCGCTACCTGGGCGTTAAGGCCGTGATTGCCCGCAGTTTTGCCCGGATTCACGAAACCAACCTCAAGAAACAGGGCGTTTTGCCGTTGACCTTTGTCAACAAGGCCGATTACGACCTGATTTCCAAAGGCGACAAGCTGAGCATAACCGGACTGAACAGCCTGAAACCCGGTCAGCCGGTGCCGGTGACTGTAACCAAGCAAGGCGGCTCCACGGTGAACCTGGAATTGACCCATTCGCTTAATAACGAGCAGATTCGCTGGTTTAAGGCAGGTTCCGCCATGAACGCGGTAAATCAGCCGAAGGCATCCGTTTAGAGCCTGTTCCGACTTCTGAAGCGGTGAATTCAACCGGAACCCCGGCGGCCTGAACTGGCTGGCCGGGGTTTTGCCGTTCCTGAAAAACGGGCAGGGTGTTAACCGGATCGGGGATCGGTTAATATACAATCAGGTCAGTTACAGATAATCGGGCGCTATGGGCATTACCAGCAAGCACTCTGAAGTCTCTGCGCTAACCCCGCAAATTCCCGAAAACGGGATGACTGTGCTGGAGCGGCGTTACCTGATTCGCGACGAGCATGGCCGGGCGCAGGAAACCCCGGCGGATTTGCTGCGGCGCGTGGCGCGCTTTATTGCGGAAGGGGATTTTGCATACGGGAAAACCGAAGCGGAGGTAGAATTGTTGGCTGGGCAATTTTACGCCCTTATGGCACAGCTTGAGTTTTTGCCGAATAGTCCGACCTTAATGAACGCCGGGCGTCCGTTGGGGCAGCTTTCCGCCTGTTTTGTGCTGCCGGTGCATGATTCCATGGAATCCATTTTTGAAACTCTCAAGCATACCGCGCTGATTCATCAGAGCGGGGGCGGAACGGGCTTTTCATTCACGCACCTGCGTCCCAAGGGGGATGTGGTGCGCTCTACCATGGGGGTTTCTTCCGGGCCGGTATCCTTTATGGAAGTGTATAATGCCGCCACGGAAGCCATTAAGCAAGGCGGCGCCCGTCGTGGGGCCAATATGGGCATCCTGCAAATCGACCATCCCGACATTGAAGGGTTTATCAGCGCCAAGGATGATTTACGCAAAGTCACTAACTTTAATATTTCCGTTACCGTGACAGATGCCTTTATGCAGGCCGTGGAGATGGACGGCGACTTTCCGCTCCGCCACCCGAACAGCGGCAAGGTGTTAAAAACCGTCAAGGCGCGGCGACTGTTCGAGCAGATTGTGGATTGCGCCTGGCGTACCGGCGAGCCGGGCCTGGTGTTTATCGACCGGGTGAACCGGGATAATCCCACGCCCCTGCTGGGAGAGATAGAATCCACTAACCCGTGCGGCGAAGTGCCGTTGCTGCCGTATGAAGCCTGTAACCTGGGTTCGATTAACCTGGGTAAAATGTTGAATGGCCAAGGGCGGCTGGATTGGGATAAATTGGCGCAAACCGTCTATTTAACCATTCACTTTCTGGATAATGTGATTACCCAGAATCGATTTCCTATCCCGCAAATTCAGGAGATGGTGGAAGGCAACCGGAAAATTGGCCTGGGCGTAATGGGTTGGGCCGATTGCCTGCTGGCGCTAGGCATTCCCTATGATTCCGAAGAGGCCGTACTGCTGGCCCGCGACGTGGCCGCCTGGATGGATTACCACGCCAAGCTGGCTTCCATTGAACTGGCGAAGCAGCGAGGCGCCTTTCCTAACTTTGACGGCAGCCTGTATGCCAAGGGCGATTGGCTGGTTCAAAAGCACGGCCAGCACCCTACCCAGCGCATTACGCATAAAAGCTGGGAAACGCTCAGCGGGCAAATTGAGCGGTTTGGCCTGCGGAACACTACTACCACCTGCATTGCCCCCACCGGCACCATCAGTATCATCGCCGGGGCTAGTGGCGGCATAGAGCCTGTTTTTGCCCTGGCGTTTACCCGCAATGTGATGGACAACACCCGCATGCTGGAAGTTCATCCCCAGTTCGCCGCCTGGTTGGAGGCAAATCAGCTCAACCGACCCGAACTGCTGGAGAAAGTTGCGAATACCGGCGGCCTGAGCAAGCTGGAGGAAGTGCCGGAAGCGGTGCGGCGGGTGTTTGTCACCTCTTTCGATATTGCCCCGGAATGGCATGTGCGCATGCAGGCCGCTTTCCAGGAATTTACGGACAACGGGGTGTCCAAGACCATTAACTTTCCCGAAGAGGCCAGCCGGGAGGCCATTGCCGAAACGTATCGACTGGCCTTTGACTTGGGTGTTAAAGGCATTACGGTTTACCGGAACAACAGTCGCCAGGATCAGCCCATGTCCCTGGAGGCTGCGCCGCAAAGCAAACCGATGCCCGCCCAGGAGCCAGAGCAGCCTAACCAGGCCATTCGTTGCGTGGAATGTGATTAATTAATTTCGTGCAATGTGGCGGTTTTCGTGGGGCTGGTGCGGGATGTCATTCGGACGTTTCCTTTGCGGCGGTAAAGTCTTCCGTGCTGTCCGGTTTCAGGAAACTGCCGCAAACCCGGCGCTCGCAAAAATAATGCTGAAAAAACTTTTCCAAACGCTGCCAGAATGTTCATCGAAAGCTGGCTGTTGTCCGGTTTTCTGTTGCAGGGCTTGAAAAGAAGAAGGTGTTGGAAATCAATCAAAGCGCCAGAATCGCTTGGACATGGGCATGCCAGGAGAGATCCTGAACGCGGCTCAATCCTTCTTGCCCTAAGTCAAAGGCAAGCTGCGGATTGGTGAGCAATGTACGCAGGTGTGCCGCGAATTGGGCGACATCCTGTGGTGGGGCGTACAGGGCGGCGCTCCCACAAATCTCACGGGCAAAGGCCGCCTGGGTGGCGTCGGGTTGCTCGTTTTGAGTGGCGACAACTGCAATGCCGTGACTCATTGCCTCCAGTAAGGGAAGCCCCAGGGTTTCCACCAGAGAGGGAAATACCAGGATGTCGCTCAAGCGATAGAGTTCCGCAATCATGTCGCGGCCCAGGCTGCCGCTTAATACAACCCTTTCCCGTGCGGCGCAATCGGAAAGCGCTTCCAAGACCTGCGCTCGGCAAGGGAAATACTCGCGACTGTCGTCGTTAAACGTCAGAATCAGCCGAAAGGGCGGCGGTTCCTGTTGGGCCAGTAGGTGCAAGGCTTTCAGCAGGAATGGAATATTTTTGTAGGGCGCAAGGTAGCACGGATAAAACAGGATTTTCTCCTCGGAGGCCCGCCATTTTTCCAGTTGACTAAGGAGCGTCAATTCGGAATCGGTAAACCGCTTGGCGTCGCGTTTTTCCCGTATGCCGGGGTTGCCGGGCAATGTAATCGAATAGGCATGTGCCGGTTTCAGCCCGGCAATGGAGCGTTGCAAGGGCCTGACCAGCCAGCCGGTAGGCACGACGATTTTTTGCGAACCCAGTTGTGTAAGGCCAATCAGGAAGCCGTACAAGGCTTTAAAACCCAGCCATCGTAGCTGCAAAAGCGGTTGGCCGGGGGGGATATAGCTGGAATATGGGATGGCCTGCTGCAGGTATAAAATCTGTCGGCAACCCGGAAAGAGCGGCCCCGTGTTGCCGAAGCTGAACAGAATATCAATCTGGTGCTTCCGGATGAGCCGGGGCAATGATATCTGCTCCCAGGCAAAGCGTTTAAGAGCGCCTCGTGGTCGAAAAGGGATAATTTCAATGCGGGTGGGGTTTCCGGGGTTGTCCGTTTGACTTTCGGTTAATATGCCCTTGACCCGCTCATGCAGTTCCGGGTTGAGGTAGAGGCGGATTTGAAGATCCGGCGCATGCGCCAGAAAGCTCTCCAGCAGATTCCGCATCAGGATGACGCCACCTTCGGAGCGGAGGTTGGTGGCGTTAAACAGCAGGCGCATGCGGCTCCCCGAAATGGGATGTCAACAACCCCTTCAAGGGGGCAAGGACAGTTCGCCAGTCAAATTGTTGAATAACGCTGTCCCACTCCGGCTGCCAAGGTGTCGGGGTATGCATCTCCTGTGCCAGCCGGGAGGCCCACAGTTCGCCTTCCGCTTCCACCAGCGCCACATGGGGTAAGCTCAGCGTTATTAGTTCCTTTAGCGGCGTGGCGATGACGGTTTTGCGGGCGGCCCCGTATTCCAGTATTTTCAGGGGCATGGCGTTATCCGTAAACGGGCATTGCTGAAAGGGCAGTACGCCAATGCTGGAAACGTGAAAATAAGCGGCTACCGATTGCGGGGCGATGGGGCCGGTCAAAATAATATCCGGGTTGCTGGCGGCCTGCTGGCGGTAGTGGGCTAATTCCTCGCCGGGGCCGACAATTAGCAGTTTGCAGCGGTTGGGGTGTCGCGTCTGTAATTTTTGGAAGGCGTCCATTAAAAGCGCCATGCCAGACCACCAGCCGTGGTTGCCGATATAACCGATCACAAACCGGTTATGCAGTTGGTGTTGATGTCGAATGGCCTCAATTTCAGCCGGGTTTGTCTGGGTAAAGGCGGCATAATCTACGCCGTTGGGTACATAGTGGCTTTGCGCGAAGCCCGCTTTTTCCAATTCCGCTTGCAAGGCATGGCTGATGGCCATGATCTGATCGGCCTGGCGCAATTCCCGCAGGGTAAATTGGTGCGTTCGTTGCCATACGGGGCCGGAGTCGGGGCTTAAATGGTCGTCCACCACATCGTAAATGCGATGGATTCCGTTATTTTGAGGCATGGGAAAATGGTAGGCGTTGCCGCTAATCACAAGCTGAATACCCTGTTCCGCCAAAAATTGCGAGAGTTGCCACCGGTTAAACCATTGGCAAACCGGGTAAGGCGTCAGCATATACGGCAGGCGAACCCAGTGAACGCCCGCTTCTTCCGTGATGGTGCGGGGTATGCGCATGCTTTTGCAAAGGCCGCCGGTTTTGCCCAGGAGTTTTTTGGGGACGTTTGCGTACGGGGTGGCATCGGTTTCCCAGGTGAGCGTAAACACCTGGTAGCGGCTGTCGCTGGCCAGAAAGCGGGCCATTTCAATCGCCCGCACCTTCAGGTTGCGGTGGGGCTGGTGCGGGATAATCAGGATCTTGATTTTGGGACTCTCCTGCGACAAGACGGTTTTTTCCTCGCTGTCAGGCGGATGGGCCGGTGGCATGCTAGGATTAATCATATATGAAAACCGGGTTCGGGTGTGGAGAGATGGGAATGCAACCGGCTCACAAGGCGCGGCAACCCGTTTATGGCAGGATGATTGACGCCGTTTTTCTGGCAGGGGCGTTGCTGTTGGGGCTTTTTTGCGCCTGGCAAGGCTGGGCCGCCGTTTTGCCTTTTCTGTTGGGAATGGCCGGTTTCGGGCTACTTCGCTTTGCCTGGCGCAGGCCGTTCCATGAGGCGTTTGCCGTTTATCTGGCGTTATCGGCCTTCAATTACTACTATTTTTATTGTGCCCAATTCACGGGGCGAAATCCCACCGACTTTGGCGATTGGGGGACTCCTGCCACCACGCTGGAAAAATTGCAGAAAGATATTGCGCTGTTTGCGCTGTTGGGTTTGGCTGTTTTCAAGCTGGCGCAAAACCATTTTTCGGGGTTGCCCTTGTGGCTGAATGCGCGAACCGGCTGGCAAAATCCCTTGCTTCGGTTAACGGGGCTGTTTGCGGTATTTACCCTGCTGCGCGGTTTATTCTGGGTGTTTGAAGGTGAGCAGCTTTTTGACCTGCTCTATTACATGCGCGCCAATCTGGCGTTTGCGGTGTTGCCGATTTTAATGGGAACGGTATTAATGCCTTGCAGGCAGGCGTTCCTGCTGTGCTGTAAGGCGATGGCCTGGATGCTGCCGGTGGTTTCCGCGCTGGGCGTTGTGGAGTTTTTATTGCACGGTTCCCCGTACCAGCGCAGTTTTGGTGGCGGGGAGATGTTTTACAGGGCGGTCTCCACGCTGCAAAACCCCAATAATCTGGGTGGGTATTTAGCCACTATGGTGGGAATGATGGTGGTGTTATACGGAACCGGCGCGCTCAACCGATGGGAGCGGCTCGGCTTTTGGCTGGCAATGCCCTTGGGCGTAACGTGCCTGTTTATGACATTATCTCGCTCCACCTTGCTGTTTGGGTTTATCGCACTGGTGCTGTACGGTTTGGTAAATTGGTGGTGTGCGCCTGCTCAAAAGGCTTTTTCCATTGCCAATGGAAATACGGGGCCAAAGCGGGCCTGGATGTGGATTGCCCTAGCTGGCCTGGTTGTGTCCGGTTTGGCGTTGCTGAAATTTTTTGATTTCCAGAGTGCGTTGCGCTTGGCCATAGAGCAATACGCCGATCCGTTCTCGGAGCAGGGAAGTTACCGCATTTATGCGCCGTTGGCGATTTTTCAAAAACTGCTGGAAAACCCGTGGGCGTTTTTGTTTGGGGCCAGTTGGTCGGCGATGCCGTATGCTTCGGACAACGCCTTTGCCACCGTGCTTTTGCGAAACGGCCTGGTTGGCTTTTCGCTTTATGCCGCTATCTGGCTGCAAGCCATGAAGGTTTGTGTGTGGGCTTTGAAAATGCCTCAGCCGGACGTATTGTATAAAATCGGTTTTTACGTGCTGATGTTTCAATTTTTATATGCGTTTTCCGCCCCCATTCACGAGAATTTTCCGCATAACCTTTACTTTTGGTTTATGGTGGGAATGCTGGCCTGGCTGGAAAGTAAGCCCCCTGCTAAAAGCCCGGTTAATATGGAAGGCGACGTCTTATGACCGGGGTGACTCCGCAATGAGCTTTGAAAGGTGCTGAACCATATCTGGAAGGATCAGCTCCGGCGTCAGCAGGGACATGCAGATTTGCTCGCTTAAAGGGCATTTGGTTTCAAAACAGGGAGCGCATGGGACCTGTCTCTTATACACATCTGACGCTGCCGACGAATA
>CABHPA010000063.1 GCA_902168245.1 Candidatus Melainabacteria bacterium | reverse complement strand
GATAAATCGTTTATCGGGTCATTCCTGACCCACGATGATCCCAGCCTGATGGAGCATGGCGGGGTGCCGATGTGCCTGCTGTCTTCTGGCTTAATGGCCACCCAGCCCTGGACGAATCCCTATATTCTGGATGGTTTTACCACCGGCTTTACGGGCGATTTCGACATTTTTAACTTTGTGCCGCAGCATAAAGGCAATCATCCGGAAATCGGCCTGTTCCTCAAGCATATGCTAGCCTTGCGTAAGCAGTACGAGCCGGTTTTGAGCCAGGGTGCCTTTATTCCCATTCCGGTCAACGGCGGGCCGAACAACCAGGTGATTGCCTTTGCCCGTCAGGCTAACGGGAAAACCTTGTTGGTGATTGCCAATAAAGACATTAATGCCCGCCAGAAAGCCAGCTTGAATATTCCCGGCCTGTTTCCCTCGCAGCCCATGCAGAATCTGGTGCCGGGCTACGGGCGACCCAGCTATTTTTACCCTTCCGCCAACCAGATTTCCGTGGATTTGGGGCCGGGCCGTTTCCACATGTTTGAAGTGAATACCCCCGACCTGGCTCGGCAACTGCCCACTTACTAGCTAGGCGCAATGCAATCTGTCTCAATATTGGCGGCTGTGCCCTGCGCGCGAAAGTTTTCGCCATATAAAAACGGGCCTGGAACCCGAAGAACGCGTTGAATCAGGCCAATATCCAGATTCAGGGTTGAAGGGCATTAAAAAAACTTGCCCTGAACAAATTTGCTCTTAAACCTAGGCGGCGACTTGCCCAATTAATCTTGCTTGAAGCTGAACGGGCGGAGGAGGAAGGCCAAAATTCTGGCTTGCAACGCCCAGAACTGGCTCCACCAGTACCGCAAGCTCGCCACGAAACCGCTGGGTTTCTGGTTGCTTTCCTGGGGTTTTTTGCTCGCTTTCACGATGCCTTTTTCCACCGTGACTGTACGAGTGGGCGCCTTCGTCTGCTGGCTGGGCAAGGTTCTTTCCGGCCGCAGCGACAGGTTGCTGAGGTCTTCCATGACCGGGCGGTAACGGTTGGCCACAATGGTATCCCAGTTGTGTTCCTTGTCCACAAATTCCATGCCGTTCTTGCGAATTTGCAGCAACGCTTTTTGCGGCGTCTGGATGGCCCGCTGCATAGCCCGCAACAACTTGTTGGACTCTCTTTCGTTGATTTTCACATCCGCCTCGGACAACTGGAACAATGCTTCCAGCCCTTGCTGGGTGGCGCTGGTCAGTGTGCCGCTCTTGTCCATGTCGCTTCTGAGCCTGATAATCGTGTCGATTTCGCCGCGCAGCTTTTTTGCTTCGGCTTGCAACGCTTGCGGATCCTTGCCCCCGTTCTGGGTGGCGCTTCCGCTCCACACGCTGGAGAACCAGGAGCCGGAGGAATCGCCCGGTTTCCCGATGGCCGACAGCTCTTTCATAATATTGTTGATTCGGTTGCGACGGCTGCCGCTGGCGTCTTTGAGCCTTTGATCCAGAATGGTCAGTCGTTTGTCCTGGCTTAGTTTGCGGCTGGCTCCATCGGGCTGCACAACCATTTTAACGGCATCCAGTACGCCTTCGGATTCCTGACGGTGATCGATATAATCCTGGTAAGCTTGCAGGTTTAAGGGCGGCATCAGGAAGCCGTTTTGCGGATAGCTCCATACTTTTTCCCGTTTTTGGGGATTGTTGAAATCGGCCCCGAAGATTCTCCTGATTTCGGCCCTGGTGTCGGCCACGCTGGAACGCAACCCGTCTACCCCATGGACGATGGGGATGCAGCACATTTTCATGGCTTCCAGCTGGGTCAGGCCGTATGGCTCGTAAATACTGGGCAGTACGGTAAAATCCGCCCCTGACGAAAGATGCTTGATATCATCCCCGTTGCCGAACGCGTTAGGTAGAAAGACTTGTTGGGTGCCGGTTTTGCCGTACTTCTTGTTAACCTTCTCCACCCAGGCTTTCATCGCCTTATCGGACGTATCGCCATAGATAACGAACTGCACGTTCTTGTTTTTAAGCAGTTCGTCCATGCAATACTGCACCAGGTAGAAGCCTTTCTGGCGCGGCTCAAGCCGTGCGGCCCAGCCGATGATGGTGGCGTTCGGGTTGACTGCCAGGCCCAGCTTCTTTTGCAGGGCTTCCTTGTTGGCTTTCTTGAACGCCTGGATATCCTGCAATTGATAGGATTTAAGCGGCTGGAACTGGAATTTTTCCTGGGTGGCGCTTTTCAGGAACGCGTCCTGCTCCTTTTTGATATCCGCTGCCGATTTCTTTTGGGCCTTGGCCTTGTTTTCAATAGTGGCCAAAACGCTTTGCTTCCAGCTTGTTTCGTTCTGGCGCAACGCCGGGGGCACCTTGCCCGCCACTGTGGGGGGTAGCTTGGCATCCAGCGGCGTGAAGTCCGCCGCAAGGCCATGGTGCATATCGTAAATCATGGGCTGCATGCCGGTGGCCTTGGCGTTCTGGGTGACCTCGTGCTTGAAGCGCAAGGCGTCAATAAACTGAAGCCCTTGTCCCACCGGCGTGTTCAGCAGGGTTTCCACAAAGTTATGCTCGCCAATCACCGCGTCGGCATGCTCAATGCCCAGTTGCAGCGGGGAGTACAGCTCTTCTTTGTCGTACAGGCTGTCCGGCGTGTACAGGCCGGTTTCCCGCGCCACCTTGGGAATCTGGATCTTGTCGTACTTGTTATGCAGCATGAAAATTTTGCGGGTTTTGGGATCGTCCGGCAGTTCATGCAGCACCGGCCCGGCCAGCCAGTCGTGCGCCATCACCCAGTCGATGCCCTTGCCGTTGCGCTGGCCGTTGATGATTTTGCTCTGATCGTCGCCAAAGCGCCGCAACTTGCTGTCCCTGAATTCCGGGTTGTTGCCGTCCAGCAGGGTCGTGACTTTGGCCGCCGCCCGGTTGAACAGCATGACCTTCTCGTATTCGCCCGCGTTCGGGTCGTAAGTGTATTTCTGAAGCCCGGCGTCCACCTCGCCGCCGCCCGCAATCTTGATTTTGGCCCGGAACAGCTCGTCGTTTCGAATAGCGTAAACCCAGTTGCCGATCTTTTTCATGTCCCGCTTGTCGTAGCCCGGCACCGGCTCGAATTTCTGCAAGACCTCAAACTTGCGTTCCTTGCCGTCATGGCAACGCAGGTTAAAGGCGACGCCGGTGTTCTCAAAGGCGTCATCCGGGTGCTTGAGATCGGCTTCCGCATGCGGGGTGAGGTAGGGCACGATAATGCGGATGTCTTTACGGGGCATCAACCGCGCGGCGGCTTCCGGAATGGTTTTGGAAACTTCGCCCAGGCCGCCCAGCTTGGCCGGAATGCGCTCGGTGGTGACCCAAACCCCGTTCTGGGCCGTGAAGCGATCTTCGTCCTCAAACTTGATGCGAGGTGTATCAGCAATCGGGTTTTGTCTCCAATTGAACCAGCCGCCATTAAACCAGCCTGATTGCTTGGGAGGCGCCTGTCTTCCGAAGCGAAGGGCGTCTGCGGATCTGTGGTTAATGGTTGGCAAAGACAATCGGAAAAACTCCAGCGGCTTTTACTGTGATAAGCATGCTAAAGCGCAAAAATTGCGCACTATGTCAGGACGTAAATAGCTTGACCCTCCGTAGGTGACTATTAATACAACAAAGCCTGGAAGATGCAAATAATCTCACTCATTTTGGCCCCATCGGACATGCTTGTGCAGCCCATTTTGTCTGCTTTTTGCTTAAACAAAGACTGTTTTCGCCGTTTTTTAGGATGAAAACGCGACGCGGGAAGGGCTTGAGTGGTTTATGATTCAAAAATCAAAAGAAAGGGGCGACTATCCTGTAAACAGCCTGAATTCAGACGCTTACCGGGCTTAATTTGCGCTGGATAGCTTCTGCAAAGCGGACTGCGGCTTTGTCATCGTACGCCAGGTACATGGAAGGTTCGGTCAGTTCCATCTCAGAGAGCAGCAATTCGCCTCGGTTGCCAATCATGATGTCCACGCGGGCGTATAGGGCAGGCCATGGCAGTTCTTTCAGGATCTGGACGGCGAATTCCCGCTGGGCCGGGGTGGTTTGGACTGGCTGATTGGCGCCGCCCAGATGCTCCTGCACCCGGAATTCCTGCGGGGCTGGCACCTTGGCCACGGCATGCGAAAATTCCCCCTCAAAAAACAGCAGGGACAATTCCCCGGTGGTTTTGACGGAGGCGATAAAGGGCTGAACCATCATATCTCGCCCGGCCAGCAACGTTTGTATCTCATCCCGTTGGACGGCCAGGTTTTGCGGCGTGACCCGGAACGTGTCTTTGCCGCCCGCGGAAATTACTGGCTTAATCACTACATCTGTCCAACCCTTATCCTGTAAGAGGTTGGCTATATCCACCTGGCTGCCCCGACCTAACCAGACGGACGGCACAATGGCAACGCCTTGGGCTTCCAGCGTTTTCAGGTAGGCTTTGTCCGTATTCCAGCGAATCAGCGGGGCGGGGTTCCATAATTGGGTTTGGCTGGCCACATGGTCGGCCCAGGCCACGTATTGCTCACGCTTCGGCACGTAATCCCAGGTGGAGCGAATCACGCATAGCTCGTACTGCGACCAATCCACCGCCGAGTCATCCCACACCGCAATTTCTACGGGGACGCCGGATGCCTGCAAGGCCCGGAAGAGCAGTTGATCGTCCTGCGACAAGTCGGGCAGGGCGGAAGAAGTGGCCAGAACGACGGTCATGCTGAAGTCTCCGGTTGTAAGTGCTTGCGGTGCAGCAGGGCAATAATGTTAAAGCTCACAATTACCAGCAAAAACCAGCAACTGATTTTTTGCGGCGACACCATGGCCCATTGGTGAAGCTGATCTGGGTAGCGCCACGCGCCCAGGTACGTTGAAATGTTTTCGGCCACCCAGATGAAAAAGCCGATGAGCATAAACGCAAGCGAAAGGGGCATTTTCCGCGCCGTTTGCAATACGGTGAAATAGACCTGTGTTTTGCGAAACAGCAGGAAAATTCCCGCAATCAGCCACCAGCGAATATCTGGCGCAAAATGGTGGGTGAAGAAATTGAGGTAGATGCCCAGACTCAACAAGGCCAGAAGCGGAATTGGCGGGAACTGCCCGTAGCGCAGCCGGAAAATCTTCCAGGCCAGATTGATGTAACTGCCCACCGCAGAATACATAAAGCCGCTATATAAAGGTACCGTGCCGATTTTGAGTAAGCCAGGCTCCGGGTAGCTCCACGAGGCGATGCCGGGGGAAGTTTTAAACAGTTCCAGTACGAAACCGACGATGTGAAACAGAAAAATCACCTTCATTTCCTCCCAGCTTTCCAGCTTGAGCAGGATGAATGCGACCTGGATCAGGATGGCGGCCAGGAATAGAAAGTCATAGCGGGCCAGTCCGAACAGGGGGATGTGGCTGGATGTGAACAGAATCACGAAAAAAGAACCCGCAAACAGGCAGGCTTGCGCCTCTTTGATCCCGAACGCCACAAATTCCCGGCAAAAGGCTCGGAGTCGCCTTGGCAAATGGCCATCCCCGCCCGACCGGGCTGCTTGGGCTTGAATTGATAACCCGCTTGGAGAAGGTGTAGTGTTGTGTGGCTGGGAATTTACCATACAAGACCCTGTAAACGGAATTTGATGCAGGAAAGTCACAGCTTAACATAAGCAACCCCATGGCTACAGGGGCTTTACAGCGGCTTGGATGCAAGGCAAAAAATCAGGCCCGAAACGTGAATTCCGGGCCTGATTGGAGAGGTGTTGACGGTTTTTCTATTTTTCCGCCGCGCGGGTAGGCATAACCGTGCCGGGTTGCAGCGGGGCTATATTGCTACCGGTGGCCGGTTTATTGGCTGGCGCTGCGTTTTGCAGGGCAGCGGCCTGCTTTTGGGCCAGTTCCTGCAAGTGGGCGATTTTCTTCTGGTAGCGTTCCTTGTCCTTGACCGGCAGCTCGGGCACCAAGCCCAGGTAGAACTGGTAGGAACGCGCCGCTTTATCGTACTGGCGGGTTTTTTCGTACAGCTTGGAGACTTCCAGCCTGACTTGCGGCTGGCGAGGATTTTGGGAAAGCGTGTCCTCGTAGAAGTCGATGGAGCTTTCCTTGCCGGTACGACGCCACGTGTTCAGCGCTTTGGCGGTGCGTAGGGTTTTTTGCGATTCGGCCTGCGCCTTGTCAATCCGGTCGATGCCGCGCTGGGCTTTCAGGTTGCCCGGCTCAGCCGCCAAGGTGGTCTGGTAGGCCCGACGGGCACCCTCCAAATCCCCGTTGACTTTCATAGTATCGCCAATGACCAGCAATTTGTCCGGGTTGCTGGCGTTTTGCTGAATCAGCCCGTTAAAGACCTGATCCGCTTCCTGGTAGCGCCCCAAAGAAAGGAACGCCTCGCCCTGGATCATCTGCTCCGATTCGTTGCGCGGGGTCATGCCAGCCAGCGTGTTCAGCTCGGCTTCGGACATGCCGGGTTTTCCGGCCAGTTGGCTAATCCGCAGATTGGCCAGGTGCAGGCGCAGGTCGTTCGGGTTCATCCGCAAGGCTTCCTGAATGGATTGCTCCGCGTTCATCAGGTCGCTGTCGGCACCCATGGTCTGGCTCCAGTTGGCCTGTTTCTGGGCAACCACGGTCAGCGCCTGAGAAATGCCGTTGATGGCTTCCGCATCGTTCGGGTTGTCTTTCAGCGATTCTTTATAGTATTGCAGCGCCTGATCCGGCTTGTCCACCGTCAGCGCGATGCGACCCAGCCGGTTGCGACCGGGGGAGTAGTGCGGGTTCACGTTCAGCGCGCTCCGCAATTCGGACATGGCCAGTTCGCCATCGCCACGGCTGTCAAAAATATCGGAAATGGCGGTATAGGCGGGCATAAAGCCTGGGTTAGCCTGAATAGCCTTTCGGTAGTTGGCGATGGCCGCAGACGTGTTGCCCTGGGCCTGGTACGCATCCGCCATTTTGGACATGATGGCCGCGTTGCCGCGATCTAGCGATAGGGCAGTATTCAGGGAACTCAGCGCGGCATGGGTGTTGCCTTCTTGCAAATAGGCTTCCCCAAGCCGGTAATGGGCCATGTAATTCTTGCTGTTTTGGCGAATGGCCTGGTTAAACTGCGCTTTGGCCCCGGCGGTATCCCCGGAGGCGAGGCGCATAATGCCTTCGTTCAGCCGGGCTTCCGCAAAGCGGGGATCCAGTTCCAGCGCCTTCTGGAATTCGGCCATGGCTTCCTGGCTGCGGCCCATGAACCGATAGGTCACGCCGAGCTGGTTGTGCGCTTCCGGCGAGTGCGGGTTGTAGGAGATGGACTGTTGAAGCTCGGAAGCGGACTTGGCTAGCAAGTCATCCCGTTGGCTTTTGTAGGTCATATCCAAGGATGCGGTACGGTTGCGGTACACCACGCCTTTTGCCAGGTGGGCCATGGCGTTTTTCGGATTCTTGGCGAGAACCTCGTTGGCGTTTTTTTCGGAGGCGTCCAGCTTGTACAGCTCTGCCTGGGCCATGGCGGCGGCAGCCCGCGCCGTAGTGTTGCGGGGCTGGCTTTTCAGGATGCCCAGGTAGCGGTTTTCAGCGGCCTGGTACTTGCCGGTTTGCAGGTAGGAATCCGCATTGCCATATTGGCGGGTGTAGGTGGTGGTCGCCTTGTACACCCGGCTGGCGGCATGGGCCGACAGAAGCGTCGTTCCGCTTGCCAGGATGCAGATTCCAAGCGCAATGGCCCATTGTTTTGTTTGATTGATCCTCATTGATCGGGTTCTCCACTCATTTGTTTCCGTCGAATCATATCCAAAGCCTCAGCTTTATCGCATCCCTCTAGAGTCTAATTTTCTCTCTTAAAACGGTCTTAGGCCGATTGGGACGCCCTATGCATGAAAAGTCAACCTAAAGCAGATTCCTCCTCTAAAATCAATGATGTGTAATGCCAACTGATGAGTAAATGCTCGTGACGGGCATAGCTGGCTTTGCCCAACTGACTAATTCCAATTAAAAAAGCGATGTTCATATAATCTGCTCAATTTGAAACCAACGTGCAGAACAGAAACCACAGGTCTCAAAAGAGGCAGTTAATGTTAAGAGGGTACCAATAAATGGACCAGTTGAGTATGAGGAAAGTCGAAGGGAAAATCCGCTTGGTTTTGGTGGAAGATTACAAGCTGATTCGGATCGGCTTACGCATGGTATTGGGCGGCGATCCGGAGATTGAGGTAGTTGGCGAATGCGAAAGCGGTAATAAGGGTCTGGCGCTGGTTCGGGAGTTATGCCCCGATATCGTGATCGTGGATTTGGGGCTGCCTGATATCAACGGCTTTCAGTTAACCCGCGAAATACGCCAATTCAGCAAAGCCATCAAAATTTTGGTGCTGACCTCGCATGATACGGAGGAAGAGGTGCTGGAGGCATTGTCCGCCGGGGCAAACGCTTTTTGCCTGAAAGACATTGTTTCCGAACGCCTGATTGAAGTGGTAAAATCCGTGTGCGAGGGGGCTATCTGGCTCGACCCGAGAGTGGCTTCCCATGCCTTGCAGGTTTTCTCCGACAGTGCCAACAGGCGGGCTTTTTACAGCCGCATGGCCCTTACCGATCGCGAACGCGAGGTGCTGCGCCTGATTGTGGAAGGCATGAGCAATTCCCAAATCGCCAAGGCGTTGGGCATTAGCCTGCATACTTCCAAGGCGCACGTGTGCAGTATTTTGCAGAAACTCTCCGTTCAGGATCGGATGCAGGCGGCTGTCAAAGCGGTTCAGCAAAGCCTGGTTTAAAAACTGTTAAAAAGTCTGGCTTAAAAGATGGCAAAAAAATACCGAGTAAAACATGGGTTTAGTTCCCTGTTTGTTTCAATTTAATCTTTTTTACCTGTCTCAATTCAAGGCAAATAATATTTAAGGTCATACACTTTGTCCTGACTCAAAAAGGTCAGTCTTAAACCGTATGAGTAAACCGTTTTGTTGGTTCAAATGAGCGGATGGAATAATCGGATTGAAAGGCATGGCTAACAATAAGACGTTTCCTTGCCGTTTTCTGTCGATTAGCCTGGGTTTGCGCTCAATGCGACGGTAGGTGATGCGGAACGAAAAAGACGAAACCCGCCTCTTTCGAAGCGGGTTTCAACTGTTCTTCAAGAACCGTTACTACTTCTTGGCAACGAGTTCTTTGAATTTTTTGCCAGCGGAGAAAGCCGGAACGGTTTTCGCCGGGATTTTCAGCTCTTTGCCGGTTTGCGGGTTGCGGCCGGTGCGAGCAGCGCGCTTGCGGGGTTCGAAAGTACCAAACCCGATCAGGGTGACTTTCTTGCCTTTGGCAACGGTTTTAACGATAGTGTCCACAATGGCTGCGAGTGTTTCATCAACTTGCTTTTGGGAAACTTTCGTCTTTTTTGCGACTTCTTGTACCAATTCTTCTTTGTTCATGCGAAAAACAACTCCTCAGATTTAACTACACCCCTATTATAAGTGTTGTTCAACCAAAGGCAAGCAGATCTTTTGTTGTCTCACCTGATTTCTACGGGTGTAGGAATACTTAATCCCACAGACTGACCTTAAAGTTACCCTGTTAGCTGCGTAATAATCAAGCGGGCTTTCCCAACTGCCACAGGTGTTTCCGGTTATGGCGGCATTCCGTTTCAATCGCCGCCTTTTCGGTTGGTGTTTTCCCCACACAAATTGGGTACCCCCGAATTTGATGCTGTTACACTCCATTATGCCGTGGGAAAAATCAACTTTGCTTCTTTATATGTATCTGGATCCGTGAACCTTCAGGAATCAAACTGGGCATGTTCCTGTTATGGGGGGCTTTGAAACGAAATGAAAATTTCCCACATATAAAAAGAAGCTTTGCCTAAAAAAACACCAGTCAGGGACTGGTGTTTTTTGGGTTTCAATCGGTGCTTTCTGTCAGTGCATTGGTAAGAGTCTTGCTTCCCTCCATTGCTGTGGGCATTGGGTGCCGGAAAAACGGCATGCTTGCTTCATTCGCGCGGCGAAGCGCCGCTTGGGAATGGATCCTCGCAATGGGCCGTTGGCCGTTGTTTCCGGTTGGTGTGGAGTTGCTTCCCGCATCCCTGACGAAAAATAGAACCCGGCCAGGCGTTTGCCGGTCGGCTGGATACCTCATCTCAGGAATGCGATTGCATTATCGCCAAAGCAGGGCTTTTTCTGAATTAGACGTTTGTCTATAAAAACAAAATATTGTGCTATATATAAGGAAGGCGAATTCCGACGGATGGGTAATTGTCGAAGCCGCCAGCGAACGACTTCCGCCCGACTGATCGGGCCGCCTGTTTTTGACGCCGGGCCTGATTGCAGTCCAAAGCGCGGAAAGCCGGTTCGCTTGGATCCCGCTAATGCTCACGGTATATTAAGTGGTACTGTCAGAACGGAATTACACGAACCGGCCTGGATGCATGCCGGTTGCCGGAATCACGGTGGATTTAAAAGGGCCGAATCGCTCAGGTGAAAATCCCAAATGACGGCGCCCATACGAGATTGAATGCCTGAAACTGGCTTTTTGAGTACAACTGAAACCCAAGCAAACTGAAATGAGGTAAAAACTGATGACCATGCCTGATTATTACGGCAAATTTTACAGACTCTATCTGCGGTTCTCTATTGTCATGCTGGTAGTGGCCCTTTTAATGGGAATCATGTTTCAGGAATCCGCCAAGAAAGCGCCGGTTTCCGCTGCTCTGCCCGCTGGCGCCCACCTGGAATCCATTATTAACCTGGCGCTGGTGCATGGGCATACCTTCCTGATTGGAGTACTGATTCCGCTGGCCGTTACCTGGATGCTGTATCTGAGCTTGTCACTGGGGTTTCGCCCCTTGCCCGAAAAAACGCTGAAACTGGGAACTTGCCTGTATTTGCCCGGTTCGGTGGCGGCGGTTGTTTTAATGCTGTACAAGGGCTACCATTTTTTACTGGGCGTTCGCGGCGGACAAATGGACTTTACCGTGCTGAACGAATCCCTGTTTATGGGCAACCATATTTTGCGGGCTGCCGCCTATGGCCTTACGCACACTGCCATGGCTGTGGGCCTGGGAATTATCGTGTTCAGCCTGTGGGGCAGTATGAATCAAGCCAAGTCCTCCTCGTAAACCATTACAGCCGATATTTTTCAGCATACGGGCTGAAGATCATATCAAGCATTTCGTTAGCCGGCGGTGGGCCGGCTTTCGTTTGCGGGTTTCAGGGTTTCGATGGAGTCTGCTTTTATTTCCTGCATGGCTTCCCGAATCAGCTTGAGCGCCCGGTTCTGGTGGGTGGATTGGCTTTGGTGGCTGGCCTTGTGCAGTTGAAGGCGGGCGGTTTCCAGTGCCTGCATGGCAATGCGATCGGGTTCGTGCTGGCGTTGCATGGTGAAACCAGTTCCGATGCTCAACAGCAGTAAACCCCCTGTCAAAAACAGGTATACCCGCTTTGAAATCATGATTGCTGCTTCTCCCCCTGTATGGAAAACTCACTCAAAAAACCGATAACTCATCCTTTTGGTATTGTAGCTTACTTTAACCCTATTATTTAGCATTAAATATGGCTTTATATCAGCTAGCCGCCTGGGTGATATGCGGGGCTGACCAGGCATATATATGCGCAGGATATGTAGGAACATGCTGGTAAACCCGAAAACATCGTCTGGCCAGGCTTTTTAAGCCTGTGGGAACCGGGCGGATCGTCGCAAGGTCGCTCCGGCCCTATATGCCGTGCGAAGCAATTAATGGGTCTTAATGTAATGGATACCCGCGCCGATGCCTGCGCCCACGGCAGCGGCGGGCCATAAGGCGGCTGCGCTGGTAATGGCGGCGGCTCCCACGCCTATGGCGGCCCCTTTGCCGGTGCGGCGAATTAACGGGTGCCGTTTGAAGTAATAGCTGTCATCCATGGCGCTAACCCCAATGCCCACGCCTGCGCCAACCAGGCCACCCTTCAGCAGGTTTTTTTCGGTAATGGCGGCTATGCCCACGCCTGCGCCTGCGCCCACGATGCCTTTGCGAATGGTGGGACTATGCCACAAATCGCGAAAACCGTCCTCGATTTTTTCGGAGATGGTTCGGTTATGGCTTTCCCGGCGATCGTAACCGTACAGGGTGGGTTGCTCGTCGTAGGCGGGCTGGGTGTAAGATGTGGCCGGTTGCGCGTAGTAGTCCGGCTGGGAGGAAATCGGCTTGATTCTGGGGGTGAGCCGAGGGGTATACACCTGGTCGTAATAACCGCCATCGGCATGCGAAACGGGCGTAAAAACCGTGCAAAGGCCCGTCAGGATCAGGGTTGCGATTGCGGTCTTGGTGTTCATGCCAATCATCTTCATGCGCTAGTCCTCTATACCTCTGTATACTGTTGTACGGCATTGCCTTTTGTGGTCTGTAACGGGCGGAGCGTGGCGCTTCGGGTGTTTGTCCCGGTTGCTTGTCCGGGTTCCGCTCATTGCGGTTTCGGGTTTGCTCAGCCTGTCGTGTTTGCCTGGAGTGTTTGAATATTGGCTACCCCCCAGGCTTTCAGCCTCAGTTTCCGGTTATTATCAGTCACCGTTCGTTCGGCGCTATAGGCCCGAAGCGCTGTCAGCGTGGGAACTTGCCCGGATCTTTCATGCCGGGTGATTGCAAGGGCTATTATGTCATACGTTGGCGGAAGTCGTCTATTCGCAAGCCGTCTAAATGTAAAGGCTTGTTACCGGCCAATGGCCTGATTTTCGCCTTGGGAATCGCTTAAAAGCATGGGGCGTCATGCGATCCCGGTTCTTGTCCTGGCGTTTGGCGCGCGCCTTCAAGGATGAGTTTGCGGGAACGCGATTTTAAGGGATAATATCCAGAACCTTTTCTTAGTGGTGTGAATATAAAGACGTGAACCTGATAGGGGATATCGAATGAGCAGGCAGGCTTCCGATTCGCTTCGTCACAAGCTGGATACGCAATGGGTGACTATCGACATTAATGGCAATCCCATGCAATGCTATATGGCAACGCCCAAACAACCGGGCTCGTGGCCTGCGGTGATTGTGCTGATGGAAATTTTTGGCGTGAACGGCCATATTCAGGAAGTGGTCGAGCGACTGGCGGGCGAAGGCTATGTGGCGATTGCTCCGAATTATTACCACCGCACCACGCCCAACGTGGATCTGTCTTATACCGATCGCGACGTGGTTATTGGGCGCAGGCACAAAGAAGCCAGTACCCGCGAAGGCTTGCTGGTGGACTTGCGCGCGGTCATCCAGTTTTTGCAGGAACGTAAAGACGTGGCGATTAAGGATCGCATGGGGTGCGTCGGTTTCTGCTTTGGCGGCCATGTGGCTTATATTGCCGCCGGTATGAAAGAAATCGTGGGCACCGCCTCTTTTTACGCCGGTGGGGTGGCTACTTCCGCGCCGGGTGGCGGGCAACCCACGGTCAGGCATTCCAAAGAAATCCAGGGTGAAATCCTGTGCTTTTTCGGGGAAGAGGATCCGTTGATTCCGCACCAGGACACCGTGGTGGTGGAACAAGCCCTGAAAGAGGCCGGGGTGAGGCATGAGGTGATTCGCTACTCCAACACCGGCCACGGTTTTTTCTGCGATCAGCGGGCGGACTACGATCCTTCCGCCGCCGATGACGCCTGGCGGCGGGTGAAGGCATTGTTCGCCAAAACCTTGCAGCTGCAAAAAGCGGGCTATTAATTTTCTTTCGGAATTATCAGCGCCTTCTAAATGCAGTAGCGGGCGAGTCAGCCCTGGAACGCCTTGAGCTTTTCCAGTTCGTGCGGCGGGATGGTTCGGATGGTATGGACAGGCTTGCGGGTCATGGTTTGCAGTTCCTCCACGCAAAGCCAGTCCGCAAAAACCGCATGCGAGCGTTTCAGTACCCGCTGAATTTCGGCCAGGCTCTCATGCCCGGCCTGAATGGGGCGAATGAAGATTTCCTCGCCGCGCAGGGCTTTAATCACCGCTTCGGCCTGCTGCAAAATAATGGTGCTTTTGGAAATCACCGTAACCAGCGAATCCGGCGGCAGTTGCTTAATTAAATCCAGTTCCTGCCGAACGGCGCCCACGTCAATCATGGTAATTCGCTCGCTAATCTGGCTGTCCGTCAGTTCCGCGCCCCAGGCGTCCCGCAGGGTGTCTTTCAGGCTCTGGTAATGGTAACGGCTCACGATGAAATGGCTGCCTGTCTCGGCCAGTGGGTTTAACTGCCCCAGGGTGGTTTTATGGACGGGTCGCTTCAGGGCGTTTTGCAATTCGCCCTGAAAGACGGGCAGAATATCCGCGTGAATGTCCACGAACACCAAGGGCTGGCGCACCTGCTCGCTGAGGTTTTGCCGGGCCTGCTCCAGCGCTTCCTGGGCGTCTTCCCAGCGGATGCCCTTGCGCTGCACCTGCTGGATGAAAAACTCGGCCAGTTGCGCCAGGCTGATGTTTTCGGAGGATCTTGGAAAGTCACCCCTTTGCCCGTCCTGATCGGTGACAGATACCCGAACGCCGCTCCCGTGTCGGATTTCGATTAAGCCGCCTTTTTCCAGTTCCTTGTAAGCGCTGAGGCACGTGTTATGGTGGATTCCCAGTTTGTCGGACAGCGCCCGGATGCTGGGCAGCTTGCCCCCCGGCTTGAGCAGACCGGCGGCGATTTGCATGGAAATCTGGGTGACTAATTGCTCGTGGATGGAAATACTGGTGTTTTTTTGAATGGACAGCTCCATAAACGGGACTCCTTTAAACTAAAAAATTTGCGGAAATTTTTTGATGCGATGAGCCTGTTCCCTGCCGCTTTGCATAGGCGGGCGAGAGCCATATGAATCCCCCGGCTAGGGCAGCGCCCAGGGCCAGGTAAAGGGCCATTTGGTAAGGGGCGGCCTGTGCGGGTAATCTGAACGCCAATAACCGGCACAAGGCAATGACAATCCACCCGGTAGGGTGGTAGATGCCGTGCGCTGTTTTACCGTCCCGATCACACCACCGGCCCGGTGCCGCCTGAATCCAACATCCTTGTGACAGTAGGCGATCTTTCATAGGGTTCATGGCCAATTCCTGTTGGGTACAAACGATAGGTTGGCAGCATATCCAAAGCGTGTCGCTTGCTTGATGCTGATGAATATAGTGTAACAACCAATGGGTAAACTGTACCATTTGTATTGTGACAGTTTAAGGGTCTGTTATGGACGGAGGGGTAAGCGATTGATCAACCCGTTATGGTGAATGCTGGAACCCAATCTACCGGACTTCGAAATTTCACGGCCCCCATACGGCCCGAAATGCCCCCTGTATCACTCAATATTACAAGGAGTCAGGCCATGAAAAACCAGCCTCAAAACCGGGAGCGTAAAAGCGATTTTGAAATTCCGTTCGGTTTGCTGCGACTGATTGCATGGCTTTTGCTCAGGCCGTTTTTCGGGTTTGAGGTGCGGGGGCTGCATCACCTGCGGTCGTGTCGGGGCGGCGTTATTCTGGCGGGCAATCACACCGGCTTTCTGGACAGCCTGGCCGTACTGGTCTCCTGCTCCCGGTACTTCCGGTTCATGATGACCGAAGAGGTGTTCGGTTGGGGGATGATTGGCAGGCTGGTGCCGTATGGCAACATCATCCCGCTGTACAAGGGGCGGGAAAAACGGGCGCTGCTGGACGCCATTCGGGCGCTTCAGGGCAATGGGATCATCTGTATTTTTCCAGAAGGCCAGTTGACCCAGGACGGGGAGTTGAACCCGTTTCACGAGGGGGTGGCCTATTTGCAGGAAAAAAGCGGCGCGTCCATTGTGCCGTTTGCCATTCACGGCGGGTTTGAGGCATGGCCGCAAGTGTGCAAGCTGCCGATTTTCCGCAAGGTTATTCTGGAATTCGGGGAGCCGTTGGGTATGGCTGCCGCATCCGTGACACATCCCGAAAATCGCGCTAAAGTGATAAAAACGCTGGAACATCGCGTCATGACGCTGAAGGTGGCGTTGGATCGGGCTGCCCTGGCGTATCCGGCCTTTATGCCGATGACCGGGCCTGTGAATAGCGGCTGGATTGAAAGTTAGTGGAGTGAATATGAAGACGGCCCTGAAGATTCCCAACCTGAACGCCCTACTATACCTTACTGTTGGCTGGTTCGGTATTGAAATGGCGCTGGCGCTGGACGCTACCCAGTTCCAGGTGCTGCTGGATCAGGCGTTTTCCGGTGCGGGGACGGCGCGTTTGGTTTTACCTTGGGGCGGCTGGAGCCTGCCATTGGGCAAGGCCGTGATGATTGGCATGGTGCTGAGTTTTGGCCCGCTGGCGGGGATTATCGTTCAACCGCTGATGGGCTGGCTGGGGGATCGCTTGATTGCCCGTGGCGTCAGCCGACAGTTCATCATGCGGCAGGCCGTGTTCTATGCGCTGGTGTGTACGGTGCTGTTTACGCTCAAATTGTCGTTGTGGGCGCTGGTCATCGCCATTGCCCTGTTTTTTGTCAGTTTTAACGTGCTGAATGTGAGTTACCGGGCCTTGATCACGGAAACCTCCAACCGCAAGGCGCTGGCCCCGCAAAAAGGGATGGTGAGTGGCTTTGTAGCTTTGTTTTCGGGGCTGGGCGGGTTCTGCATGTTCATGCTGTTCAAGCTGCTGGGCAATTCCCCCTGGCCTGCCGCCTGTGGCGCGCTGGTGCTGCTGCTCACCTTTGTGCTGGTATTTCGCTACGCGCCCGGCCCTCGGCAAAATGTCGGAACGCCGCCGGTTCAAACCCCTGGGCAAAAAGCGGCCATGAAGGCGCTGGTCAGTCCCTTGCACCTGCTGTTTTATGTATGCCCGCTGATCAGCCTGCTGCCGGGAGTGGAGTACAAACTGGCCGTTTTGCCGGGGCAGCGGAATATTTTCCGGCTCTTTTTGGCCATTTTTTTCGCATGGCTGGGCATTCAGGCCTTGCGGGCCTTTTTTATCCTAATGGCTACCAAGGAACTGCGCCTGGCTTATGGCGACGCCAACCTGTGCCTGGCGGTGCTGACGCTGGTGACGGTGGCTTCCGCCCTGCCGCTGGGCAAGCTGGCCGATCGGCTGGATAACCGGCTGATACTGATTTTGAGCCTGTCCCTGTTTGCCCTGGTCTGCGCAGCGGGTTACTGGCTGGCCGCATCGCTGGCTTCGGTGATGGTGATGTGCGTGTTTCTGGGTGTCAGCTTTGCGGGCATGATTGTGCTGCCCTTGTCCCTGTTGTTCAAACAATGCCCCCGCCAAAGCGAGGGCGTTTATTCCGGCTTGTATAACCTGTTTATTTCCATGCCGCAACTGTACAGCCTGTTTATTACCGGCTGGCTGGCCGACTGCTACGGCTACCGGGTTATTCTGCCGGTGGCGGCCATTACGGTGGCATGCGCCGTGTTATTGGCGTTCCGGCTGGAACGCAACAACGACCGACACCCCGTGGAAACCGCCTGAGTTTATCGGGGCGCTTGTTCCGGGACGGTGGCCATGGCTTCGGGCATTTTTTCAACGATGCCGTTCACCACCTTGCCGTTAAACTGGGAACCCTTGTATACTCGGATTTTCCCGTAGCCGCTGTCGAACACCACTTGCCCGTTTACCACGCTGTTGTTCATCACGTCCAGAATGTTGACCGGCGTTTTGGAATCGCGTTTGGCATCGGCGGCCTGGTGGTCGGCGGTGTTCTCGCCGTTCCATCCCGGCCCGTGGACGGTGGGTGCGCCGGGATGCTCGCTCTGGTATTGCGCGTATGTCTTTGGCCCGCTGCCGGATACTTTCAAGCCGTTCACGTAAATGACCTGATCCGGCGTGATGACCGTGGTTTGCGCTGTCTGGGCCGATGTGCCGCCATCGCTTTTAATCGTATACCCGTTCACCGAGGAAAGGCTGGAATGCGACACGCTGACATAAGAAGAACCATGACGGCTGATGCTGATATTGCTATGGACATTGCCGCGCACCACGTTGCCGTCGCCGAAACTGGTGAGGGCGTCGTCGTTGTGGAAGCGGATGTGGCCTGTGGTGGAGTGATCCAGCTTTAAGTAATGGCCGCCCAGCGACAACGGGCCGTTGATGCTGGAATTTTTGGCCTGCACCTCGTTCCCGGCGCTGAGGCCGTTTTCAACCGAGACATCGTTCAGGCTGACGTCGTTGCCGGAGGCGATGCGGGTTAAAATTCTGGCTTGGCTGATTTCGGCGTTCCTTCCGCTGGTGACGCCCAAAACTTCCGGGCATTGGGCAAGCTGAATGTCCCTTCCGGCGGAGACCTGACCGGATACCGTGCAACCCTGACAACTAATATTGCGGCCTGCGGACAGTTTGCCCGCCACCACCACGTTGTCCAGGGCAATATCTCGGCCTGCTGCAGCGTTATCCAAGTGCTGGGCGGACAGGTTCACATCCTGCGCGCTGGTCACGGATTCCGCCATTGCCCGGTTCTGCGGGGCGTAACTGGCGAGCGCAATTAAAAACAATAGAAAAATGCGGGTGAGCAGGATTTTTTTCATGGGTAAGTCTCTCCTGATGGGTGGGTTAGTCATACCACATCCAGAAAAATTTTTCAGGCTTTGTATCGCCATCATATTTCAAGGGCCATCCCGCTGAAAGCAACTATGAATACTGGGAACATCCACTCTTTCAGGGCGTCTTGAAAAAAATTTAAAAAGCGCTTTTTCGATTAATTAAAGAGAGGCTGGTTTTTCCTGCTGGGACATCCAGGCGTCCCGCAGCAGGGCAATAACTTCCTGATCGCTATTTTGCGGGAATTTTTCGTACCATTGGCTAACCGCCTCAAAATATTCTGGCGCTTCCAGGCAGAGCAATTCATCCACCTGCTGCCGCATCTCGCTCACCGTGGAGCGCGCGCCAACTGGCACCGCCAGGATGATTCTGGCCGGCCCTAGCGCCTGGACGGCTTGAATAGCCGCCCTGGCCGTCGCGCCGGTCGCCAGCCCGTCATCCACCACAATGGCCGTTTTGCCCGCCAAATCCGGAAACGGGCGCTGCCCTCTGAACAGTTCCAGCCTGCGCGCCAGCTCCGCTTTTTCCTTTTGGATTTGGGGTTCCAGCAGTTCGGGCTGAATGCGCAGGCAGTCCAGCACATCCTGGTTCCAGACCACCACGTTGCCGGGGCCGATGGCACCCACCGCCAGTTCCCGCTGTCCAGGCGCCCCGATTTTTCGGACGACCAGCACGTCCAGCGGTTTGCCTAGTTGCTGGGCAATCACCTGACCGACCGGAACGCCGCCGCGCGGCAAGGCCAGAATGATGCAATCTTCGCGTTGGTATGGCATTAACCTTTTGGCAAGCTGTTGCCCGGCATCTTCCCGATCGCGGAAAAGCATGCGTCTCTCCTCACGGTGGCCCGGCCATTTTTCTGTTAGCCGGAGCGCGTTCATTTTGCTGTAATGCTGTTAGTCTAGCAGTTTGGGGAATAGGCGCAATTGGACAGGCAGGCCAAAAGTCCGCTTTCGGTAGACCTGAACCTGCCCGCAGAAACAAGCCATCTGTTGATTCAGCCGAATTAATCGCCCAATCGAAACAGCAGATGGGCCACATTTGCTCCCAATGCCTCAATGGCGCGCTGCTGTTTTGCGTCAATGAGTTTGCCGTTTGGTTCAAACGCCTCGTGCGCCTTGGACACCGCCACCTGATCCGGCAGCGCGATCACCCCGATATTGCCCAGGATGGAGCGCACCGTCGCCAGTCCGCGCAAACCGCCCAGCGCGCCGGGGGATGCGCTCATCAGGCTGCATACCTTATCCTTGAAGCAGGCCAGTGGGGCTTCTCCTTTGGCAGGGCGGGAAGCCCAGTCAATGGCGTTTTTCAGCACCGCCGAAATGGAACTGTTGTATTCCGGCGAGGCGATCAGCAAACCCTGATGGCCCAGCAGCAGCGATTTGAAGGCCAGCGCGTTTGCGCTCAAGCCTTCCTGATCTTCCAAATCCCCGTCATACAGCGGCATGGGCAAATCCCGCAGATCGACGAACGTGGTCTCGGCTCCTGCGGCTTCCGCTCCCAGCATGGCCAACCTGACCAGCTTTTTATTGTAAGAGTCGGTGCGGGTGCTGCCTGCAAAGGCCAGAATTTTAGGTGGGTTACTCATGGACGTATTCCCTCTTCCTGTCGATGAATCGGTGCATTGCCATAGGATACACTGATCCCGCATCCCGACAAAGGGAATGGTCTCCATAGCAGCTAAACCATCAACCGCAGGGAGCTTACTCTTCCACGTACACCCTGGGCGGCAGCTTGGCGAACTCGAACCAGTAGGACAAAATGTCTCTCAGCACCTCGTTGAATTCCAGGGCGTTCATACGTTTATGCACGTAACTGTTGGCCCCCAGCTTGTAGCTTTTGCGAATGTCGTTTTCCTCGGTGGAGGAGGACAGCATCACAATCGGGATGGAACGGGTGCGCCCGTCGGTTTTTAGTTTTTTCAGCACTTCCAGCCCGTCCATGCGGGGCAGTTTCAAATCCAGCAGGATTAAATCCGGCATGTCGCTTCGGGTCAGGTGAATATACCTCCCCTGGCGAAAGAGATATTCCAGCAATTCGGTGCCGTCGCGCACAACGGTCAGGTCATGCTCGAAGCCGGTTTTTTTCAGCGCAAGGCGAGTTAATTCCTCGTGGGCTGCATTGTCTTCGACCAGGAGTAATTTTTTTCGCATACACCTTGAACCTGAAAATATAAAAACAGTATAGCAGGATTCCCCCCCGTGCAGAAAGGTAAACACCTTTTTTAGCCCAATTAGGCATCCCACTCTTGAATAAAGCAAGTGTAACAGACTGGGCCATATTTTGATATTCTATTGATGACAATCAGGCTGGAAATTGGCATGGCCTGCATCACCGGATGAGGCGACATCAATGCGAACAGGGGGCCGGGGGCTTTTTTCCAGCGTTTGCGCGACCCGCCTGGCGTGAGTTGCGCGGTTGGTCGTTTGATTATTGTCCCCTGCCGGAAAAATAATCCCCGCGGGGCGCGTTCGGTTTAAAGTTAGTTGGAAAGCGGAAGAAATCGGAATGTCCAAAACACCTTTGTTTCAGTGGATGGGAACCATGCTTCGCCGGGCGTTGGCAGCCCAGGCGGAAAATGCCTATGTGTCGGAAACCGGGGCGCAAAAAGCGTCTAAGTCTGGCAGGAATCCCGGTTCCTTATTAACCCGTTCCGTCAGTCGCCGGGAGTTTTTGAAGGGAATGCTGGGCGCTGCGGGCGCCGTGGCGACAGTAAGCCTGGCTCCCGCTCTGCCGCCGGGGATGGCTTATGCGAAACCCCGCCATGCGCCCGCCAGAAAAGAAAGCATGGCGACGCCGGTAATTATTGTGGGTGGCGGCCTAGCCGGTCTGGTAACGGCTTACCGGCTCATGCGGCAGAATATTCCCTGCGAGATTTACGAGGCGGGCCGTCGGTTGGGCGGGCGTATTTTTACCCAGTCGAATTTCAATCGGGACGGCATGTTCGTGGAGTTGGGCGGCGAGCTGGTGGATACCGGGCATGAGGACTTGATTGCCCTGTGCGCCGAACTCCACGTACCGCTGGAACGCTTTGAAACAGACGAACCGGGCATTGAGCCAGCCATTTATTTCAGCGAGGGCAAGGCGCGTACCGAGGCGGACGTGATTGGGGCTTTTGCGCCATTGGCCGAAACCCTGACGCGGGATATCCGCAAGTGCTTTCCCGATGGAGAGGTGCAGATTCCCACCTATCAGCAGCCCTATAACGCCAAGTGGTTGGATGACATGAGTCTGGCGCAATACCTGGACGCCCAGACGCATGTCGAGTCCTGGCTAATCAAGCTGATTAAAGCGGCGTATGTGGGGGAATACGGGTTGGACGTCGATCAGCAGTCCGCCTTGAACCTGCTGTTGTTGATTGGCATTGACGCCGGTGACGGTTTCCGCATGTTCGGCGAAAGTGACGAGGCCATGCGCATTCGGGGCGGGAACAGCCGCCTGGTGGAAGCGGTGGCGGACGCGATTCAGCCTGCCGTGCCGATTCATCGCGGGGCCTGCCTGGAGCATGTGTCTCAAAAGCATGGCCTGATCCAGCTCCGGTTCCGGATGGGGCAAAAAATGCAGTCCGTGGAAGCCGAACGGGTGGTGCTGGCCTTGCCGTTCGCCGTGTTGCGCCAGGTGGGCGGCGTTTTCGGGCTGGGCCTTTCCTCGTTGAAGCGAAAAGCCATTCAGCAATGGGGTTACGGCACCAACAGCAAGCAGATGATTGGGTTTCGCTCCCGGTTCTGGCGCAACCCCAAGGCCGTTTCCCCTAATAGCCCCACACCGGCCAACACGGGTGAACTGTTTACGGATTTGCCCAGCCAGTGCTACTGGGAAACCAGCCGTTTGCAGCCCGGAAACGCGGGCATCCTTACTAATTTTATGGGCGGTCAAACCGGCAAAGATGCCACCCGGAACCAGTGGCATCAGTCGCTGAATGATCTGGAGCGCCTGTATCCGGGGGCTTCCGCGCAATTCGACGACAACAACGCCTTTTTCAACTGGAGCCAGAACCCGTATGCAAAGGGCAGTTACACCTGCCCGAAGCCGGGCCAGTACACCACGTTAATGGGCGTGGCCCAGGAGCCGGAACTGGGCGGTCGCCTGTTTTTTGCCGGGGAGCATTGCAGCGTGGACTGGGCCGGTTTTATGAACGGGGCGGCCCAAAGCGGGAATATTGTCGCCCGCCAGATTGGCGGCCACATGAAGGCGTTGGTGGAGCCAGTTGCGGCGCTCAGCCTAGTTTAATCGCCACTACCCACTAAAACGAAATAGCGAAAAAAAAGTGCCGGGATGCTTTTCCCGGCACTTTGACTCGTTTTGCGTTTATTGCTGGGTTTGTGCGTTAGGAGTGGAAGCGGGCGTTGTCTGCTGGGGGGCGTCTGCCTGCTGCTTGGGGTGAAACATGCTGAACAGCTTTTGCACGTTGGTGTCTGGACTGTCCGGATTGGTGCTGCTGGCCGCCTGTCCGGCGGCGGGCTGATCGCTCTGGGAAGCGGGCAGCTTATCAGGGCTGGTCTGGTTTTCCAGCACCGGGGAGGCCGGACTTTGGGAGCTGCCGTCCTGGCTTAGTCCTGTTTGGCTTTGGGCGGCGTCTTTGGCCTCAGTCGCCGTGTCCTTGCTGGCAGGCGTTTTATCGGCTTCCGCCTGGGTTTCGGTTTGGGTTTCCGTTTTTAGCGTTGTTTGCGTGGTTGTGGATTGTTGCGCATCGGGCGCCTTCACATCGGGGGCGGATGAGGCATCCAGCGCGAAGGCGGGTCCGGTGGCCAGCAGAAGGGCGCTTAAGGCCAGTGGGGCGAATTTTTTCATGAACGGGTTCTCCTTATTTGCATAATGGCTATAGATAACGGTTTCAGCAGTTCCCATTCTCGGGTGCTGAAGGTTGCTGAGTATTCTATGCCAGCAAAAAAGCGCGTCTATCCATCTGTAGGTTCAGAAAAAATCGCTGATGGAGTTAGGACGACCGTCTACCAGAGCTTGCGCCAAAGTGGGTTTATCCCTTGACGTCAGGCAGCGTTGCCGGCTTTTCGGCTCATTAACCGATTGGACTCCGACAGGTCGGCAACATAAGTGGTTTTAAAACAAAATTAGCCGACCGGATGATCCCCTCTGGGTGCTTTTCCTTAGACGGTCTTAAGCCTGCATAACCGATTGGATGAACCGCAGGGCGGCTGATTTAAAACTGGTGACTAATGGTTTGCCTGCGGCACGATTTGCTAGGATGCCTGCACCATCTATTTTCTCTCATGCTGAAACAGAAACACTATGCTTGTTTACCCATTCTCCCTTTATCCATGCGGTAAGGGGATTTTTTTTTGTCTCCGGCCCAACGCGCTTTCATGCCGCCGGAAAACGCTCCGCTCAGTTCGAACGTGCTAATAGCCGTAAAGCCGATTCCAATGGCGGTTAAATGCTTTAATATGGCAGGCGGGAAAGATTTCTGACTCCGAAAGGGAAGGCCGCGCATGAGATTTCAAGCGTACCGCAAACTGTTGGCAGGGGCGCTTGGGCTGGTTTGGGGCATCGTTTTACTTGGGCCTGCGCGCCTTGCCTTGGCGAGAGATCTGCCGGGACTGCCGCAAATGGGGCAGGCTGCGAGCGAGGCGATGCTTGAACCGTTGCCGCAGTCCTGCGCGCACTCAACTCGGCTGGCCTTGCCCCGCGATTTGAATCGGGTGATGGACAGCGTGGTGATTGTGCAGAATGGCGGGGAAATCGGCAGCGGGGTGCTGGTTTCCGAAACGGGCCACATTCTTACGGCGGCCCACCTGCTGCGTTCCGCCGTGCGGGTGGCGGTTTATCTCGCCTCCGGGGATGTCCATGCGGGGCAGGTCTTGCGGCTGGATTCGTCCCAGGATATCGCGGTGCTTAAAATTCCGGGGCAGGGGTATTCTTGTTTGCCCATTGCCCAAAATGTGCCGCCGCTGGGCAGCCGGATTTTCGCGGTGGGTTTTTTGCCCGTGCAAAATGCCCGCTTTGTGGTGAGCGAGGGGAAAATACAGGCCTATCAGGCATCCTCCCTGAAGAACGCCCCTGCCTATATTCGCACCGACATGGCGCTTCAGCCGGGCAGCAGCGGCGGTCCGTTGCTGGATGTCCAGGGGCGGGTGGTGGGCATTATCAGCGGTCAAATCGGCGCGACTGCCCAGGACGGCATTCCCGCCCAGGCAAAGCGCCAGCCCGTGTCGTTCGGGGTTCCTGCCCATTTTGCGCTCAAGCTGCTTCAGTCCGCCTGGCGGGATTGATTTTTCTGGCCGTTAGACAAATGGCTAATGCCCAAACTGGTCATTTCATTTGCAGGGCGAACGGTTATGCTGGAGACAGTCAGCAGCATGATAAAGAGGGCTTTCAATATGGCGCATCCCGTTACCCGAACCGGCATTTCCCGCACCGCGCAACCCGGCGGGGAAGGCGCGCGCAAGCGTATTCCGGAAAAGGTCGCCCTGGTGTTTGAGCATACGCTGGATGCGATAGACGAGCGGACGATTCAGGATTTAAGCCGATTGTTCAACCCGCAGGACACTGAAATTTCCCTGGTGCATGCCATGCCCGACGCCATTGGCGGCTTGCCGGTGGACATGCCCCAGAATGGCGATAAGGCGCTGACCCTTGCTCAATATATCAGCGAGCAGGAGCAGAGGCACCGGGCGTGCCGGGAGCAGTTGGGCGCGCTGATGGGTCGCTTCGGCTTCAGGGTGGCGCATGAGTATGCCTGTAGCATGCGGGAGCAGAACCTTGAGTCCATTATTGAGCAGATTCACGAGTCCCAAAAGGATTTGATGGTGCTGTGCGGCAGTCATTTCCCGGTTTCCGGCATGATCCGGAACCAGTTTTTCATGAATCTGGCCACACATGCCACCATCCCGGTGCTGCTCCTGAAAAAGCATTTTCTGGCCACCCGGCGCGAGGACATCGGGGGGAAACTCCACGTGCTGTTCGGGGTGGACGATTCGGAATCGTCCATGCTGGCCGCCCGAAAACTCGGCGAACTGCTTCGCCCGGAGGCTGTCGCCTTGACGCTGGCCACCGTGCAAAGCCCGATTTACCAGGAAAACGCGGTGCTGGCCCCGTTCGTGAATCAGGATGTGCTGGATGAGGCCATGGACAATAACGCCAAAATGATTTTTGAAATGGTTTGCGACTTGCTGGAGGAGCAGGGCTTATCCGTGCGGGATTGCTGCAAGTTAACCGGCTCTCCGGCCACCGAGCTGGGCTTTTGGGCTGAGCAGGAAAATCCCGATCTGGTGGTGGTCGGCTCCCATAACCGGAAAGGCATGATGGCCTGGCTGATGGGTAGCGTCAGTTCCCAGTTGCTGCATTGGGGTACGCACAACCTGCTGATTATCCGCTAAATTGTCGGGCGCCATTGGCGCTGAATTAAGAAACGTCGGTCAATACAGTCCGGCGTTTTTTAATTGGCAAGGCGGATGTTTCCCAAATAAAAAGCAATCATTTTGGGGAAAATGATTGCTAATTAATTTAGAGATTCAAGTAGCCTGCTTGGGAGACCGAAAAGGAATTGGGTTGTTTAGGTGGTAGGTTCGTTGAGGGTGATTTAAAGTAGGGTAATTGGGGTACGGTAATCAGGGGTATGCTTGCGTTGGCTTAATATCCTCCCCCGCCGCCGCCGGCGTTGCCAGCATTACCTGCTGCCGCTACTGGTTGCTGCTGCAATGCCGCGTTGCCTGCGCTGGCCAGGTTGCCTGCCGTTGCGATGGTTCCCGTATTGCCCGCGTTGGCGGTGGGTTTGCTCAGGCTGTTTGCGAAAACGCCTGGCGGACTTTGGCCGCTGAGCATAAGCATCAGGGCTTGCAGAATCTGCATAATTTGCGCCATTATACTGCTGGTGTTGAGAGCGGCTTGGGGCGCTGCTGCCGGTGTTGCGGTTGGGGTCGCCGTTGGCGTGGGTGTTTTGGTTGCACCCGCATTGCCTGCGTTCCCGGCATTTCCTGCATTTCCCGCATTTCCGGCGTTGCCTGCATTGCCCGCGTTTCCTCCTTTTCCTGCATTGCCAGCGTTCCCGGCGTTGCCCGCATTTCCGGCGTTGCCCGCATTGCCCGCGTTTCCTCCTTTTCCTGCATTGCCAGCGTTCCCGGCGTTGCCCGCATTTCCTGCATTCCCGGCGTTACCGTTGCCTCCGTTTCCGTTTTGGATATTGGAGGTAAAGTCGCCTGCCTTAATGGCGTCAATCGCGCGTTGATATTTTCCATCGTCCTTGACCGCGTCGTTCTTGGTGCCGTCAAATACCTGGCTTAACTTCAGGCTGCCATCGTTAATGGCCTTGGTGACTGCGGATAAGGTTTCCACATCGGTATTGCCCACGCCGGGCGTAATCAGATCCTGCCTTCCCGCTTTTTGCAGAAGTTGTTTCAGCCTGCCGTTGTCGTAGTTGCCGCCCGCGTTTTTATACCGCGAGGCCACCAGGGCGAATGTTTTGGCGTCGGGGTTCAGGCTGTCTAATTTATTCAGCGCCTGGGGCATCTGGGCCGCCGGGGTACGGGAGCCGACCGCGAATTCCGCCGCATAGCCGGTGACGATGCCTTGTCGATCGCCGCCTCCGTTGGCCAGTTTTTTCTGGTTGACATTCCCGTTTTTATCTACTGCGTTGGCATACGCCTGCGCCGACTTCACGCTGCCGTTAATTGCCGTTGAAAGCGGATCAGGGGCTGCCGCCGGGGCTGCCGGGAAGAGCGCCGTAGGCGTTATTGGCGACAACAGTGAGTTGTTCTGTAACCCTCCGGGTCTCTGCTGGCTTGCCAGCTGGTTTGCCAACGTGTATAACGCGTTGTACAAACTGGTTATGTTATTTAATCCAAGTGCCATTGATACTCTCCTAAAATCACTCACTTTGCTTAAGGCTTAAATATTGTCAGGGTTTGAATTCAGCAATTAAATTCAGCAAGTTTTAATGGGTCTGTGAAACAAATGCGCGTCGGTATTTTTCATTCCGCTTGGCATGCCGACTGGACGCGCCAGAATCGTCATGCCGCACGGAACAGAATGAATCAAGGAGCCAAAAAGGACTCTATGGGCGATGAACATTCATACGAGATGACACGGGAAACGGGAATTCCCAGATGCCTGTGCGGCTATGGATCCTCAATAAAACTCGTGCTCACTCAATTTCAGTTCAGACGGTGAAAAGCGAATTGATTTATCTTTCTCTACCGGATTTCTCCTCCTTCTTTTCTACGTAGTTTTTCGTACTTATTGTCACCAAAACTTGTAAGGACTCGTTCAGTGTTTAATGCGATGCGAATATTGATTGCGCTCTCTACTACGATTTGTATTCTGATATAATAAAAACAATCTTTGGTGCGGAATTGCCCAAAACCTAAATTTCAATCGCAGCGAAAAACTCGCCCCAATCGCATCGGTAGAGTGGGACGTATATTTTAATGGGGTGGATGGTATATGGATTTATTTGGCAGGAAAGCACATGGCCATGCTGCCTTCCTGCCATAGTGGAAAGGCATTGGGGCATCGGAACCGATCAATGCGGTTAATTTAACTTTTATATATTAAATAGCCCGGCAGAACATTAAAAAATATCTGGAGCCTCTTGTCCATTCCGTTTTTGCCGTTCTGGTTCAGATGCGTAAACCAGACGATTGGCAACCGTCTTGCAAGCCAAGCCGAAGGGAAGCGGCCTGGTTTCTCAGGTCTCGCTGTCCAGGTTTTTTTGCAATTTATGCAGGCGGTTTTTTTCCAGCATCTGTTGGTAGTCCAACGGCTCAATACCGGGCAATGCCTCGGTTTGGTCGTTGCACTGGTAATGCCGATCGTTCTTTGCGAAACGGTCTTCCGTCACATCCTTGCAATGCTTGTCCTTCATGAGCCGCCCTCCCGCAAATAACCTGCCGCTAGCTTACCAGATGGTCCAGGCTGGCGCATTGCCCGTCTTGCTGATAGTAAAGCGGGGAATTTAAATTTGCCGAAAAAGCGTTAATGTATTAAGCGGATGGAAAATAAACCGGATTGAAGAGTCGCGAGTCACGGCTCACGCGTAACATAACCCATCGGAAAGGAGACCATACCGACTGATTGGATCCCAAGCGCGCCGCTTGCCGGAAAAATGTCGCCGGTATGGTGCGCAAGCGAATCCAGCGATTCTAAAATACAGTTGACTCAATTCGTTTTGAAAGGAGATGAGTTGTCATGTCGCTGACATTTATGAGTCCGCTGAGCGAAATCCGCGAACAAATTAACCGGGTCTTTTCCGATTTCGTGGAAGATACCGCCATGCCCACGGAATGGCCCAACATGGCCAAAACCGGCACGTGGCTGCCGCCGGTTGAAATTACGGAAACGGAAAACGAAATGGTAGTTTGCGCCGCGCTTCCAGGCATTAAGCCCGAAGAAATCACCGTCGAGGTGGTCGGCAACACCTTGGTTCTTACCGGGGAAACCAGACGCGAAACAAAATACGACGCAAAACACTTTCACCGGAGCGAGTTCCAATACGGGCAATTCATGAGAAGAGTGCCGTTGCCAGAGTATGTCCAGGGCGAAAAATGCACCGCCGAATGCCATAACGGGGTGCTGGAAGTGAAAATTCCCAAGCTGGAAGAAGGCAAACGCAAGCGGATCGAAGTGAAAACCACCTGAAAATCCTAATACTCTAGAAAGATATCCCGGTATGCCCAGGAGCCATGCCGGGTTATTGTGTTATTCAGGAGGAAAGCGTGGTGGAAATCTCTTTTGTGGGTTGCGCGGGGCGCTGATCATCCAGGCGATCCAGCTTGCGAAGTTCGGGCCAGATCAGCCCGGTGGCGATTACGGTGAGGATAGTGGCGAACCCGCCGAAGACCACCGAGAACACGGGGTTTACCAGGCTGGCCACCAGCCCGGACTCAAACCCGCCCAGCTCGTTGGAAGTGCCGATGAACACGTAGTTGATGGCGGAAACCCGGCCCCGCATTTCATCCGGGGTGCGCAACTGTACCAGGGCTTGCCGGATGACCACGCTGACATTGTCGAAGCCGCCGATTAAGAACAGCATGCTAAAAGAAAGCCAAAAGTTGCGGGATAACCCGAACACAATAGTAGCGATGCCAAAGCAGATGACCGTCCATAGCAGCCACTTGCCCGTGTTGCGAAAGGCGGGCATACGGGTCAGCGCAAAACCCACCAGAATCGCGCCCAGCGACGGGGCGGTCTGTAGCCAGCCCAGCCCGCTGGGGCCGACATGCAGGATGTCCTTGGCGAAAATGGGCAGCAAGGCCACCGCGCCGCCGAACAGCACCGCGAACATGTCCAGGGTAATGGCCGCCAGAATCATCTTGGTGTTCCAGACGAATTCCAGGCCGGAGGCTAGCGAGCGTAGCGACACGGCCCGCTTGGGCAGATCCAGCGGGCGGCTTTTCACCAGGGTCAGCACAATCCAGAAGATAACACAGCAGAGGAAATCCGCCAGGTAGACCGGGGCCGCGTTCCGGTACAAGCCAATCATCATCCCCCCGATGGCCGGACCCAGAATGGCGGCGGCCTGAAACAGAATGCTGCCCCAGGTCACGGCGTTGGTGAAATTGCCTTCGCTCACCAGTTGCGGTACCAGGGCCGCATTGGCCGGACTGTTGAACGCCCTGCCGATGCCCACCAGCACCAGGCATCCATACATGGCGGCCACGGAACCGTGGGTCAGCGCCAGGGCAAATAGTCCCGCCGTGGCCAGCGCGTTGATGATTTGCGAAGCGATCAGCACCTTGCGCCGGTCGTAAGTATCCACAATATGCCCGGCGGGCAGGGTGAGCAGCACCACCGGGATGAGCTGCGCCAGGCCAATGTAGCCCAGCGCCATGGCTGAATTGGTTTTTTCGTAAATATCCCAGCCAATGGCCACGGTCAGCATTTGCCGCCCGATCATGGCGATCAGCGAGCCGACGGAAAACAGCAAAAAGTTTTTCTCGCCGAGGGCGCCGTATTTGGGGGAGATATCGGGCATGGGCAGGCTTCTTAAACCGATTGAAGGAATATGCCCATTGTATCTCAATGCCAGGGGCGGCACAATTTACCGGATGGGCTTTGTCGGACAATTCAGGCTACAGCGGGATGGGGATGATGATAGGAATCCACAAGCCCCGATTTTTTTGCGTCTTCTGAAAATCCTTGAAATGGGAGAGATGATAACCCGGCGGGTTGGCATAATTGGCCTTGGCCGCGTAAATCATCTTCATGGTGTTGATGTCCCGCTGGCTGAGGTGGCGTTGTCGGGTGGTGGAAGGGAACATAATATCGGCCGGGTTGTCGCTGTGTTCCCGAATCCCGATCATATGCCCGATTTCATGCAGCGCGGTGGCGTACAGCACGTCCGAATCCCAGGCTTCCCCGGTGCGCCCGTGCAGGGAAATATACACATCGTTCTTGGCCAGATACTTGCCCCAGGTCTGGTAGCTGTTAAGCCCGCAGGCGCCTTTTTCCACTTCCGGGGTGGCGGTGTTCCACCAGTTAATCACCACATCGGCCTGGGAGGGGTCGTTCATGAACACGAAAATCAGCCGGTTGTCCATGGCGCGTTGCCATTCGGCGAAGACGTCCTTGATAATCTGCACGTTCCAGGGCTGCCAGTCCGGCAGGTAATTGGCGGTGCTGATGTAGACCAGCACGAATTTGGTCTGGTCGCTCCAGCGGTAGATTTTTTTCTGCAACTTGAAGTAATCCCCCGCATACGCCTGCGCGCCGGTTTGAAGCGTGGCGGACGCCATTTGCGGGCCGGGCTGGGGAGCGTTGGCTGCGGGCGGCGTTTGGGAAACCGCCGGGCCGCTTATCGTCAGAGACAACAATAGCGCTAGAGATAAACCGATATGGGTCAAGTGGCGTTTCATGGAACAATCTGGCCTGTTCAGGTTATAAGGGCATGCCTGACATTATAGTGGAAGGGCAAAGCTTGTATTGGATTTTTGACTGGTATTTTAACCAAAACTTGTATCGGCTGGCCGGTTATTCAAATGTCGTCCCCCAACCGGCGGCGCAAAAATAACCGCCCTGCCGATTGTTTGCCCCCCTGCCGTTCGCTATGGTAAAAGGCGCAGCGATTCCAAACGGAAGGAGAAGCACCATGGCCCAACCGACAGACGAGCTACAAAAGTTTTACGAACTGCTGAACCGCTTCGATACCGGCATTCTGGTGACCCACATTGGCCCCAATGGTTTGCATGGCCGTCCCATGGCCGTGGCGCAGGTGGAACCCAACTGCGACGTGTGGTTCCTGACCGGGCTGGATACCCCGAAAATCGAGGAAATCCGCTTTAACGACGAGGTGCTGATTACCTTCCAGAATAAGCGGGACGAGTTCGTGACCCTCTCTGGCCGGGCGGAACTGGTTCGGGACTCCGGGCAGGTGGCGGAGATCTGGCGGGAGCCTTTTAAGATCTGGTTTCCCCAGGGGCAGGCCGATCCGAACATCGCGCTGTTGCATGTGCATGCCCGCCAGGGGGAATATTGGGACAACGCGGGCGTCAACCGGATTTCATACCTGTTTGAGTCCGTAAAGGCCTATGCTAGCGGTGAAAGGCCCAATATTCGCGAAGGCTCCCAGCACGGCAAGGTGAATATTTAGGGGCGAAAGTTCCAAAGCCTTGAAGACTGCGCATGAACCTGCGTTTTCGAAATTCCTGCCCGGAATTGGCGAAAGCTTCGGCGCAATCGGCGGAAAGGTGCCACGGCGCGAATTTGGCGATATGATAACTGCATGCCCGAATGTTGTGAATTGCTGATTGCCGAACACCGGAGAACCGAGGAACTGGTCGACCGGCTGGAAGCCATGCTGAAAAAGGCCGTGTCGCCCCAAGCCGCTTTCGGTGAGGCGGGAGAAGGGAACGTTCCTTCCTGGCTGTCGATTCGCAAGTTGTATGGCTTGCTGGCCCAGGACTTGCAGCGTCACTTTGCGCTGGAGGAGCAGGCGCTGTTCTCGGTGCTGAACCAGTACAGAACCATGATGCTGATGGAAGTGGAGCATGACGATTTGCTGGCCTTGCAGGCCGATTTCGCCGCCCACCTGTCGGGCGTGACCGAGCATGTGCCGAACAATGAGGCGGTGCTGACCAGTTTCGCGGCCTTTCGCGAGCGGCTGTACGCTCATATGGTTGAAGAGGAGCGGGGTATTTTCCCGCTGGCGGAAGCGAAACTGGAGCCGGAAGAAAAATTGAAGGTGCTACGCCTGTATAACGAGCTGCTGGAACGCTGGCAGTCCGACACGCTGTCTCTTAACCGTCCCGCGCCCGGTTTCCAGGTGTCCGGTTCCGAGCTGTTCGCTCCGGTGGATCGGCCCATGGCGTACCAGACGCTTTATGAGCGCGAGCATACCAGCATCCAGCATATCCGCCTCCAGGCCGGGCAAAAGCAGTCTCCCCACTGGGCCGGGCAGCACCAGTGCATTATCGTCCTTTCCGGCCAGGTGGTGTTTGAAACCGCTACCGAATCGCATACCCTGGTGTCCGGCGATCGGGTAAACGCGGATTCCCGGCTGGTTTTCTCGCTGGCCGCCATCAAAGACACCCAACTGCTGGTGTTTAAAGTATGGCCCCACCCGCATTACGCAAAAACCTAGGCCGGGGCTTTTTCCGGTAGGTTAGGAGTTGCTTGCCTGGGGGCGGGCCAGTTGGTGCAAGGTAATCACATTGTTGTCGGGGTCGTTGATGACAGCCATTTTGCAGGCCGGGAAAGCCGCCGGGCCGTACACAGGGGTAACGCCTTTCTGTTTCAGGGTTTCCAGGGTGGCTTCCAGATCGTCCACTTCAAAGGCGATGGTGGTGCCGCGAGTATTCTGAAAACAGTCCGGCGCCTGCTCGGTTACTACCACTAGGGCGAAGGTGGATTCCCCCAGGGTGTACTCTTGCCAATAGCCGCCGAAATTCTCGGCGGGCGTCAGGCCCAGGGTATCTTCATAAAACTGGCGGGATCGGGCCATATCGGAAATCGGGTATGCGGAAAAAGCGATGGCTTGAATCATGGGCTTTCTTTCTGGATGTCAACGAGTGTGAGGCACTATACGCCAAGAACGGGCAAAACGAAAGTCGGGAAACTTTTTGCAAGCGCGACCGAGCGTAAAAGAGGGATGCCCTATTTCGGTTCATACGCTATGATCGGTTTCAGTTGAACCGGGGAGCCAGGAATGGATAGCGTTGTCGATCTTGCCGAGTCCCGCAAGGCCAAAACCGAAAAAAGCGAACAGTTTCGCGATGCCTCTAAAGATCTCCTGCTCCTGCTGGAGCGCCAGCGGGGCTACATTTCGGAAGAGTTCATGACCTTTCTGCTGGCCATGGCCATTTCGGATCAGGCGCTATACTATGCGTCATTGGCCGGAGCTTCGACTGCCGGGCAGAAAAAAGCCGGGCTGGACTTTATCGAGAACCTCTTCAACACGGTTCGCCTGTTGTACGATGTGCATTTCCCCGGCCCCGGACGCTCCGAGGGCTTGAAAACGAAGCCGGAAAACCATTCCGCTCAGGTGCTACCCTTTCTGGGAGAACACGATCACGCTCCCCTTGAATAACGCCCGCCTCTATCGGATGATGCCCCGTATCCGGTCGGAAATCTAAAAGCCGCCGGTATAAAAATCAGTATTGTCTGAAGTAGTTCTGAAGATTGAAGGATGAGGCCATGACCACTGTTCAACCCATTCCCCAGGGCTTTCACACTGTAACGCCCTACCTGACCGTATATGACGCCCAAGCGGCCATTGAATTCTACAAACGCGCGTTCGGCGCTGTCGAGCATTGCCGCATGCCCGGGCCGGACGGCAAGCGCATTATGCATGCCAGCATCCAAATCGGCGACTCCATGGTGATGTTGTCCGATGAGATGCGCGATTATGGCGTAGTTGCTCCCACCTCCCTGGGCGGTACGCCCGTGAGCATCCACCTCTACGTGGACAATGTGGATGCCGCGTTCGAGCGCGCCGTATTGGCGGGCGCCACCATCGACATGCCGGTTCAGGACACCTTCTGGGGCGACCGTTTCGGTAAGCTGAGCGATCCCTACGGGCATCGCTGGTCGCTGGCCACCTGCGTACGTGAAGTCAGCCCGGAAGAAATGATGAAAGCGTCCAAAGAAGCGTTTTGCGATAAGGCGAAAGTCTAGGCTCGCTGGAAAAACAATAAAATCGCCCTGTCGAACTGCTCAGACAGGGCGATTTTGCCTTGGTGGGCGTTGGTTCTGTCAGCTTTGCGCGCCAGTGAGTCTTCCGGCGCGGGCTTCGGCTTTTTCCCGCAGCAATTCTTCTGGAATGAAGGGCGGATCTTCCAGCAGGATTGTCCAGCCGCATTCGTGGCAATGGTATTCCACCATGGGGATTTCCTCGTTCACTGTGGTGCGGGTGGTGGCCGGATCATAAATCCGCTTGTCCATGGCTTTTACTTTCAGCTTGTCGTTGGCGCATTCCGGGCAAATGGTAAACATTCCCTACCTCCTCTGCGGGTTGAACCGTGCTTCATTTGAGCGTGACTGAGTCTCGTTCCATTATGGTTTTCGGGGCTGCTTGCCTTCAACTCCCCAATCGGCTAGACCCGTCAGGCTAAAGGTGGGGGCTGCCTAAAGATGGGAACTAAGGCTGTAGGCGAAGGGTTTCAACTGGCTCGTATTCGGCCCCTTCCGGGGTGAGCCTGCTGCTGTATAGAACCAGTTCATCCAGCAGCCATTCTGTTGGCGGAATCGGGCTGAACACCCAACCCGGCTTGCGCGACGTAGCCGGATCATCCGGTATTTCTTTGAGGCGGGCCAGCGTGATGTGAGGCGTAAAGGCTTTGTCCGGCGGATAATCGGGCAACGCCTGGCAAATGGTTTCCCATCGTTTCAGCAGCCTGGGATCCGGCTGGAGTCGGCAGACGATGAGTCGGGATTGCCGGGGCTTGGGCCAGAACTGGATATCCTGCAACTCGGCGGCCAGCGGCTTGAGATTCGCCAGCCCTGCCGCGAACCGGGCCTGAATTTCCGGCAGTCGCTCCCTGGGGACGCTGCCCAGGAACAGCCAGGTGACATGCCATTGTTCCGGCAACGTCCATCGAATGCGTTGCGGCATTTTGGCGGCAATGCGCTCCCGCTGCTCATAAATCGCTTGTAACGGCTCCCTTGCCGCCCCGCTGAGCGGGCTGGCCACAAAAAGCCGGAGATTGCCGAACATACTTTTTTCTTCCCCAAGAGATTGCGTTGATTGTGGTTTTGAGTTTGATGGCGACTGGAACGGCAGTCCGGGCGTAAGGCGCGGCTGTACCTGAATGGAACCCGATTTTATTGTACGGGGTTTAGCGGGATCCCGGTAGTGGGGAATGGGCGTAATTGTCTGTGGTTAACTGTTGCTCAGCTTCTAAAACCCAAGGCAATAACTGGTTTTGCAGAATGTCCAGGCAGTTTTTTGTGTTTTGCCGTAGCAACTGCCGGTTACGGGCAATCGCCTCCGGGCTGGCGGCATTCGGATCGTACTGCCGTTGGGTGTCCATCATCTCGAACATCAGGCAATGGGACACCAGCGGGTGCGCGTTCAGGAACTCGAACAGTTCCCGGCTGGCGGGGCTTGCATCCGTATGGTTTTCTAAAATCTCCTTGTGTAAGCGGATGGCCTGTTGCAGGGTATTTTTCAGCCGGGTCAACCCGGTTCGCAAGGCGAGATCTGAGAGGCTGGCTGTGGCCTGCTCTGCTGGCGATTCCCGCAACGGGGGGAACGCCGTTTTTTCAATCGGGGGAAAGTCCTTTGCCAGCGCCTCAATAGTAGTTAACGCGTACCCGTCCAGTCTGGCCCCGCCCAGGGAGGCGTTCAACAGGCGCGTTTCGGGATGGGCGGCGGCGATTCTCTCAAAATGGCGAATAAAACCGGCGTAGGCTTTCAGCGCGGGAAGCGGCTCCCCGTTCTGGCCGGTCACGGTGGTCAGGGCTTCCGGGGCGGTATACAGCGTTTCGCTTTGGGGTAAGGCCATACGTCCTTGCGCATCGGTGGCAATCGGAATCCCTCCCGCGTACACCCGGTTGCCGGGAAACGCCAAATCCTGCCCCACCAGCGCAACGGGATTGCAGCGCATGGCCAGCGCCGCCTGAAGCGCCAGCAGGGAAACCGTGCCGCCTCCTTCCAGCAACAAGGACTTGCTGTTTTCCCCGATGGATTGGCAGTTTTTCAGCCACTCGGCCATGGCCTCCCCGTTTTGCGGGAAAAACAGCACTTTGCTCTTTGCTTGTGCTGTAAAGCAGCACGGTTCGGTAAACACGTTCACCAAAAAAATAATTTGGCCCAGAAACGAATCCGGCAGGCCGTGCAATTGCTCCCGCATGCCGTTGGCATCGTAAAATACCGCGAAATCGGGGACGATAGCGGCCTCATGCAATCGGCGTAGGGCGCCGCCTGCCGCAATCAGCACCATGGAACCAGCATGGGCGTGAATCGCTTCCAATGCGCCATCCAGCGAGGGGCCACGCCCGATAATCAGAGCGGGCCGGTTTGGGAACCGCTCAGCCAAAGCCTCAAAGGGGATGGCCTGGGGAAAATAAGACAAGTTTTGGAAAAATTGCCGAATCCATTGCAAATGGAAGTGCTGGCCGGTTTGGTAATCCCGCAGCCGCTCATCGGCCAGGGCGAACAATTGTTCCATCAGGGACGGAATAGCCGGGGCCAGCACGGCGGCATAACCCTGGGTCACTAAAATATCCAGCGGGTCTTCACCGGCCATTAGAGGGTGTAAGGTTTTCAGCAGTTCACCGGGCGATGTGGCGAGCGCAATCCGGCCGGAGGAGAGGTATTCCGAAAGGTCAACGTTGTCCAGTACAAAGCGGAGCAGGGAGGCATCGGGTTCGTACACCACAATGTTGCCGGGGCTTTGCTGGTAAACGGCTTCCATCAGGTAGCCCAGGCCCATGCCCAGCACCAGATGCACCCGACCCAGCCCCGGTCGGCATTGGGAATTGCTGATTTCCCGCGCTTCCTTTAACGCGCCGGATGCGGCATGCAAGGGGATTCCCCGGTAGATTAGCGTGTAATCTTCGTCCTCCGTCGTGATTAGTTCGATGTCAGAGGTCGGTGCGACTTTTTCCAGAGCGGCCAGTAATGCCAGTTGCGAAGGTTTGGCCTGAAGGAGCGCCTGTCGGTTGGTTTCCCAGAACATGCGACCGCCTTTCCCGGTTGGGGATCTGTTTCCATTGTGCGCCATTTGGCCGGGAAAACCCTCCCTTATGCGGGGGAGAAAGGGCTGAATGACGCGGGAAGCTAAAGCGCCTCGTTGTCGCGCTCCCCGGTGCGAATCCGGATGACTTCATCCACGGTGGAGACGAATATTTTGCCCGCCCCGCCGGTCAAATCGGATTTGCAGACCTCCACGACGATATCCACCACCTTGCGGTAATCCTCGTCCTTTACCACCAGCATCAGCACGATTTTATGCAGGAAATCCACCTTGTAGGTGCCTGCCCGCCATTCCAGGTTAATGCCGCCGCTGGTGCCGCGCCCCTTGGCGTTAAACACGGTCATGCCCGCAAACCCGGCCTTGTCCAGGGCGTCCTTTACCGCGTCCAGGTTTTCCTCTTTAATCACCGCCTCAATGCGTTTCATGATCCCTGCCTCCTACAAGCCCGCATAAACTTCTTCGCCGTGTTGGGAAATATCCAGCCCCACCTCTTCTTCGGGGATGCCCACGCTCAGACCCCAGAATTTATCGATGGTTTTGGCGATAAGAGTAGTCATCACAAAGGAGAACGCCCAGGCGATGACCACTGACAACAACTGCACCCAGAATAGTTGGGCATTGCCCCGAAGCAGCCCGTCCGCCCCGGCGGGGTTAATGGCCTTGCTGGCGAAAATGCCGGTGGCGATGGCTCCCCAGGTGCCGGACATGCCGTGGCAGGCCCATACGTCCAGCGATTCGTCTATGTTCAGCCGGTTGCGCAGTTGGATGCAGTAATACGACACCACGGAGGCCACCGCGCCGATGATGATGGACGAGGGGACGTCCACGTAACCGCAGGCGGGCGTAATGGCCACCAGACCCACCACTGCGCCGGTGGCGACGCCGATGACGCTGGGACGGCTCTGCCGCCAGCTTAGGGCCATCCATGAAAGGGCCGCCGCCGCCGCCGCCACGTTGGTGGTGACGATGGCGTACACCGCCGTGCCGTTGGCGGCCAGGGCGCTGCCCCCGTTGAAGCCGAACCAGCCGAACCACAGCAAAATAGCGCCCAGCAGGGTCAACAACACGCTGTTGGGTTCCATGCTGACCGTGCCAAAACCTTTGCGTTTGCGAATGACCAAAGCCATGGCCAACGCCGCCACGCCGGAGGTAATGTGAATCACCGTGCCGCCCGCAAAGTCTAGCGCGCCCATGTTGCGTAGCCAGCCGCCCACGCCCCACATCCAGTGGGCCATGGGGTCGTATACAAAGGTTGTCCAGGCCAGGCAGAAAATGATGAAGGCGCTGAAGCGAATCCGTTCCACGAACGCCCCGCTGATGAGGGCGGGGGTGATGATGGCGAATTTCATCTGGAATAACATGTAGGCCAGGTGCGGGATGGTTTTGGCGTATTCCACAAAAGGCTCCGAACCGATGCCGTGCAGGCCGAACCAGGCGAAACTGCCGATGATATGGTTGATATCCGGCCCGAAGGACAGGCTGTAGCCGTAGGTGACCCATTGCACGGTGAGTACGATCAGCGCCGAAAAGCTGAGCATTAACGTGGAAAGCACGTTTTTGCGTCGCACCATGCCGCCGTAAAACAAGCCCACCGCCGGGGTCATCAGCATAATCAGCGAGGATGCGATTAGCACCCAGGCCAAATCTCCGGTGTTCATCAACGCAACTGCCCTCCACCGGGGTTATCCACGCAACGCCGCAACAACAATGTCTCCCTTCCGTATTGTGTACTATGCCGGGTGATTCAATACTCCGTGGCTACCGCCAAAAGCGCAACCCGGACTGCCCAAACGCCTTTCAATTGAGAGGACTTGGCCTCTTTGCCAAAACGCATGGAAACATTATCTCAAAATTGATAGTGTATTTACTACAGTATTTCGGACTGTAAACATCTCTACCGAAATTTAATCTCAAGGGTTGACAAACCCACTAGCACTTAGGTTAAAGTAACAGCACTATGAATACACGTCCACAACACAGCTTTTATTTCTTTTATTTTTACGGCTTCCGTGAGGGAGACGTTTGTTGACGTGTAAAGGCTAAAAAAGATTTACCGAACAAACAGCTCCCGCACAAACGGGAGCTGTTTTCGTTTATAGCAGTTAGGCAAAGTTGAATAAGAATAAAAGGAGTCATCACCCCATGAAACAAGTCAGAGCCAATCAACGCCCGATGCTGGTTGCAGGCCCATGTTCCGCCGAAGGCCGCGAGCAGATCATGTTCTCCATTGAGCAGGCCAAGCAGCGCGAAGTGGATTTCGTCCGCATTAGCCTGTGGAAGCCCCGTACCAAGCCCGGCTTCGACGGCCTGAAGGAAGAAGGCATTTCCCTGCTGGCGGAAGCTGCTCAGATGGGCGTGAACCCCGGCACCGAAATCCTGGTTCCCTCCCAGGCGCAAGCGGTGATGGACGGCGTGTTGCCCTCTTTGGGAGCCGACGGCAAACTGTTGCTGTGGATTGGCGCCCGTAACCAGAACCACTACGTTCAGCAGGAAATTGCCCGCGTGGCCGCCCAGGATTCCCGCGTACACTTAATGCTGAAAAACCAGCCGTGGCATTCGGAATCTCACTGGGAAGGCATTCTGGATCATGCGCTGGAAGGCGGCATGGCCCCCGAAAACCTGATCCTCTGCCATCGCGGTTTCACCCCCGATGTGCATCACCCGAACCCCAATGGCTTGCGCAACGTGGCCGACAACGAAATGGCGATGCGCGTTCGTGAGAAAACCAATATTCCCATGCTGCTGGATATTTCCCACATCGCCGGGGCGGTGGACAAGCTGGAAGACGTGATGCTGGAAGGCGCCGAGCATAACTACGACGGGATGGTGATTGAAGTGCATCCCAACCCGCGCTTCGCCTGGACTGACGCCAAACAGCAAATCACCTGGGAAGAGCTGGACGCCATGCTGGGAAAGTTGCCAGCGGAGCGCGCTGTTGAGAGGAAAGCCGTTCTCGCATGAAAACCAATTCGGGCATAGGCAATATGGACACAGTCGCTTTGCTCCCTCTCGCGCAACCGATCGAGGCGGAGATCACGGTTCCCGGCTCCAAGAGCTACACCATCCGCGCGTTGCTGCTGGCCGCCCTCACTCCCAAATGCGGAAATCAGCCGGTAAAGGTCGTCAATCCGCTGCTTAGCGACGATACGCGGGCGATTATGGCTTGCCTCAACACGCTGGGTATCGGTACGGAATTGAAGCGGGACGGCTCCCAAAGATGGATTGACGTGCAAGGCGGCCTGAGTGACATTCAGGATCGGGACTACACCCTGAACGCAGACTTATCCGCCGCGACCCTTCGT
>CABHPA010000062.1 GCA_902168245.1 Candidatus Melainabacteria bacterium | reverse complement strand
ATGGGCAGGGGCGCGCGGGCCAGGAAGATGGAACGGTTATAGTTTAGTACCTGGCTGGCTCCCGGCGGGAGGGTATCGCCCAGGCGAGGGTATTCGCGCGGATAGGGCGGGAACAGGGGAGGCGTGGGAGGGGTTGGCGGCGGCTTGTTCGGCAGGACGCTGATATGTCCCGGCGCGCCGCAAGCGCCACCGGCCCCGGCATACGCGCAACCGCAGTTGTTCAGGGTAGCTGCCGCGCCGCCCTTGCCGCCGGAGCCACCGCTGACGTTCACGTTATTCAATACATCCTGGCTGGGGTTGGCTCGGAACTCGACGTACCCGCCGGTTCCACCGTTGCCGCCGTTACCGCCAAAGGCAATATGCTCATGGGAACCATCAATGGGGGTATCGGAAACGGCTTCCTGACCATCGCCGCCATTGCCGCCGAGGACTTGAATGGCCCCTTTATTGGTCATGGCGCCTTGATAGGATACGGTCACGGTGCCGCCATCGCCGCCATTGCCGCCGTTTTGCCCAAAGCTGGCCTGCTGTTGGATGGGGTTGCCGCTTTCGTCGTATTGCTGGTTGCCATTCTGGTCAACAGCATTGGAAACCGGGCCATGCGCCACTTCGGGGTTGGTTCCGCCGTTGCCGCCGTTGGCTGCAATCAGGCCGTTGTTGTCAATATTATGCTTGGCGGTCACGAACACTTCGCCGCCTTTGCTGCCATCGGTGGGGTTGTAGCCCATTACGCCGTCAGCGCCGTTGGCCAGTAGTTTGCCATCCGGGCCAATCTTAATGCTGTCGGTGGCGAACACTTTCACCTGACCGCCTTGCTGGCCGGGCGTTAACCCGTTTGCCTGCACAATGCCGTCCAGGTTCACCACGCTGCCGGTCATCTGGATGACGTTGGTGTTGTAGGTGCCAATCACTGCGCCGGAACTGTCTACCACGGCGCCCTTGTTGATGGCGATGGTGCCGCCGGGAGCATTGATATTAATCACACCGCCTGCGCCAGCCAAGCCTTTGGCCTCAATGCGGGCATCTGGCCCCATGGTCATGTTGGTGACATTCATCTGTACCATGCCGCCATTCACGCCGTTGGCGAAGATCTGGCCGTTCTGGTAGAGGAAGCCGGATTCAATGGTGACTTTACCGCCGTTACCCAGATATGCGCCGTCTTTCAGGATGCCGCTTACGTTGATGTTGCCATCAATACGCACAATCTGACCGGGAGCATTAAAGTCCACCCAGCCGCCATTACCAGTTTCAGTATGGGTGTCGGAACTGACTTCGCGACCCGTCACCGTGGTGCCAGCCTGAACATACAGGCCGCTGCCGCCGCTATTGGTAAAGGTGGTCTTGTCGCCGGGAGTGTTGTAATAGGTTCCGCCAGCCACGTTTTGGCCATCGTTTACGCTGTTGATATCGCCGGGATGCGCGAAAGCGGCAGGCAATCCGGAAAAGGCCATGCTTGCGGCCAGAGCGAGGGCTACCGTCCAGCGGCCAGCATTGCGTCCATACTCAGGCATGTAAATGGGTACTCCTCAGATCTTCAGGGATGGGGTGCGGTGAGCGCAGAAATCGGGTTCGAATGATTTTTAATAAGAAACTTCAAGTGTGAATAATACATTAAAAATGTTTGAACACAAGAGCCGCCCCCTAAAACGCTTATTGCTCAGTTTACATGCATGTTTGCCCCGTCCCGGAAGGATTTTGAGTTCATGGTTTGTTTGCAAAGTCATATTTTAATTTACTTTTAGTTTTGATTTCCTATAATACGAAAAATCTAAGGGTATGCTGCCGCATTTGTGGCCCAATGAAGTTTCTATTAATCCTATATAGATGAAAGTTCCTTCTGCCCTGACTTCCCTGAACCCGATTTCCACTCTTGCCGACTCCTTAAAGGACCCTAGCCAATGAGACCCGATTTGAACCGTTCTATCGCCATTCTTTCCTGCGTGATCGCCATTGCGCCGCTGACCACCTTCGCTCCGGCCATGGCGCAATTGAACCCCGGCACACTGGTGCCTTCCGGCTCGGACTCCCTGACTCGCCCCAACGATTCCGAGATTGACGATGCCCCTACCGTGCGGCAGAATACCCAGTCCGGCATTCGGGTGGAGCAGCAACCCCCGGTGGTGCATGTGGACAAGGACGTGTTCCAGGTGAACCGCATCGACGTGGAAGGCAACTCCATTGTGGGCGACGAGGAAATGCGCCGCCTGGTGGCCCCTTACGAAGGCCGGGAGCTGACCCCTGAGGATTTGACGACCCTGGTGGGCAAAATCAACGAAGTGTACCGGGTCAAGGGTTACCTCACCTCGCTGGCCTTCATTCCGCCGCAGGATCTGGAGCGCGGCGCGATTACCGTGCGTGTGCTGGAAGGCATGATTGGCGATATGGAAGTGACCGGCAACAAGTACTTCAAGGCCAAGGTCATCGCCAACCGCATCGCTGAAAAACCGGGCGACCCGCTGAACATTCCCAAGCTGGAAAAAGAATTGCTCCGCATTAACCGCACCGAGCCTTTCAAGCTGAAAGCCAGCCTGGAACCGGGCGAGCGTACCGGGGAAACCAAAATCCGCCTGGATGTGAAAGAGCAACAGCCTTATCAAGTCGCCTTCACCTTCGATAACGCCGGTCGTCCCGGCATTGGCACCTACCGAACCGGCGTGGAAGTCCAGGATCGCAACGTCACCGGCCATGGCGATCGCTTCAACGCCCGTTACATGATCGGGGCTGGTCAGCAGATTGCCTCCACCTCTTACACCCTCCCGGTGGGCAGACACGGCACCGAGGTGAGTGGTTTGTTCGGCTTCAGTCACGTGAACGTGGACTTGGCCAGCCTGGGCATCCGTAACCAGCCAGAACTGGTGGGCAACACCTACAACTATGGCTTGTTGATTTCCCAACCGCTGGATAAAGAGCGCACCTGGGTCGCCGATTTGGGGCTGAACGCCCGCCGGGCCAGCAGCTTCTTCGACGGCGACAAGACCGGCACCACCGATGTTCGTTCCCTGGCGCTGGGCCTGAACTTCGATAAATATGACCGCTACGGCCGCACCTTCTCCAGAATCCAGACCACCTTCGCCCCGCAATGGCTGGGTGCGAATACCAGCTTCTTCAAGCTGGACAACTACTTTACCCGCGTGACCCGCCTGCCCAAGAACAACCTGCTGATTCTGCGGGGCTATTCCCAATACTCTCCCGGTGCGCTGCCGCCGATTGAGCAGTTCCAGTTGGGCGGTATCAACAGCGTTCGCGGTTACACCCAGGGCTTGTTGCTCGGCGATCGCGGCTACAGCCTGGGCGCGGAATGGCGCTGGCCGATTCCCATGCTCTCTCAAGTCAGCCCCTGGATGGGGGAACGGGTGCAAGGCGCATTTTTCTTTGATTACGGCCAGGCTTGGCTGGACAAAAGTAACCGCTACTTTATCGCCGGGGTGTCCAATTCCCGCAATCGTACTTCTTTAATGAGCGCCGGGGTTGGCCTGCGCGCCCACCTGAGCGATTACCTGCAAGGCTACGCCGATTTGGCTTTTGGCCTGCTGGATCGTAAAGATGTGGAACCCAACGCCCAGCCGACCGTACGCGTCCACTTTGGGGTGCGTAGCGAAATGCTGCCCAACGATTACAAGAGCCGCACTGCCGTAGTGACCCCGATTAAGACCAACGTGCCGCGTGTGCGTAGTGTTGGCGCCATTAATGAAGCCGATCTGGAAGCCGAAGTCGCTGATCCCACGCTGGAGCCGATCGATCTGCTGAAAACCCGCATCCGCTAGGGACTGTTCAGGCCCAAAATTCCAATCGCCTTAAATCAGGAAGCTTTTGGACGCGAACTGCTCGCTTTGCAGCTTGAGGTAAGGGCGCAGCATCTCGTAACTGTTGGCCAGTCCTTTTACGGTGGAGGTTTCAATCGCCAGGTGAACCTTCTGGGGTAGCAGCGCCAGATGGTTCAGGAAACTTTCCATGTCCAGCAGCCCTTTTTCGAAGGAATCGTGGGAGTCCAGCGTCCCACCGTTGTTATGGGCGTGAATGTAAGCGACCTGGGTGCCCATTTCCCCAATCCAGTCAATCGGGGACAGTTCGGAAAAAATGTTGATATGCCCGGTGTCCAGGCAGGCCTTTAAATGCGGGGAGCCGATGCGGGTGAGCAGGGTGAGGATGCTCTCCGGGCTGGGATCCAGAAAATTCTCGATCAGCACGGTCAGGTTGCTGCCCTCCAAATGCTCGGTAATCATCTGTTCCCAAAAGTCGGTGACTTTGGCCAGCCACATTTTGGTGGCGTTGGCCGCCGGGTAAATGGGCGTCCATTGCGAATGGAACACCAGGTAGCGGACATCCATCTGCTTGGCGATTTCAATGGCCTGAATGTAGCGTTGGCGAGAGATTTTCAGGATTTCCGGGTCCAGGCTGACCACGTTGGTGTCAAAAATCGGCCCGTGCATGGACAACATGCCCTGAAAACCCTGCAACAGCCGGTTGTACCGGGCGATTTCCTCGTCCTTGTTGTCCAGGTTTTCCACGTAATAGAACGTCGGCAGTTCGTAATCCAGCCGGTTGGCAATGGCGAAATCGATGCCTTGCTCCAGTTCCGGCCCTTTGGGCGCTGCGAAAATACGGTCAATCATGGGAAAAAATCCGGATCCTTTTTCGGTTCCCGTTGGCCTGTCCACCAAAATCCCAGGCGGCTCTATATATTCTTTATTTTGCCCATTTTCAGGAGGCGCGTATCCTCTTTTTTATGGAAGCGGAACCGAAGCCCGGCCTGTCGCCGTTTTTTCCGGAATACCGAAAATCTTCGGCTCATCCGAATGAATCAGCCCCTATCACCCAAAAGGATGGGCTGTTGAATTTGAAATATATGCTACGATCGAGGAAGAAGTGCTTGATGGACGGTGGATTTGAGGATGGAACTCGAAAACCGCTTTTTACCGGAATGCGTCGTGGTGGATATTTCCGACGACAAGTTTGGCTATCCCAAAACCCTGGTGCTCAAGAGCCATGTGACCCGGTTGCTGGCGGAAGGCCATCGGCATGTGGTCTTAAATCTGGGACAAGTGGAAATGCTGGACAGCTTCGGGCTGGCGGTGCTGATTTCCCTGCTCAAGCTCTGTAAGGAGAATCGTGGGAACCTGACCCTGTACGGGTTGAACCAGCAGGTGACCCGCCTGATTGAGCTGACCCATATGGATCGGGTGCTGGAAATCTGGGAAACCGAAGGCCAGGCGGTCAGCCAGGTCAAGGCGGGGTAGTCCGGCGGGCGAACAGGCTTGTGTAACTGGTTGACCCTAGTTCAGTTCGTGTTTTTGCCCGTTGAAGCGCAGAAACGCTTGTTGTAGGGGCATCTGAAACTGACCGTTCGGCAGGGTGCCTGCACCGGCTTTCCCCAAGGGGGATGGGCTGAACGCGGTGGTAAAGCCAGGCTTTTGGAAAGGCACTCCGTTCATGGCGCCTGTCATGGTGGCGTTGGCAAACGGTGATGCATAATTGCCGCTTAAACCCATACCGGGGCGATATACGGGACTGGGAGCCGCCGCCGTTTGCTGTTTGTGCTTGGGAGGCTGCTTGACCAGTTGTTGCAGGATGAGGTAGGTCCCGCCCGCGAAAGCCGCCAGCGCACCGCCGCCCACCGTGGCAAAACGGCCGAAGTAGCTCATTTTGCGGAAGACCGGCAGTGAGGTTTTGTCTACCAGTTGGGTCAGCACGGCAGCGCCCGGAATCAGGCCCAGGTAGCCCGCATTCACGATATCCTGGGAGGTGCCGCGCTCGGCCACCAGTTTTTGCTGGTAGGGTTGCAGAATCTTGTTGTCGAAGTTGCTGGCCGCCCATCCGTAGAAAATCAGGTTCAACAGCACGGTGGCCGCCATTTTGGGCCAAGTGCCGTTTTTCTGGGTTTTGCCGATCAGCTCCACCACGGTCTTGCTCTTCATTCCGTCCACAATCATGCGCTTGAACTCCTCGGCGCTGGGAAGGTGCTTGACGAAGGGCTTGAGCAGGTCTTCGCGGGTATTCGGCAATTCGTCCACAAACTGCTTGAGCGCCGCCTTGATGTTTTCCCGGCAGGCTTCCGTGACCGGCTGGTTGGCGCTTTTGGGCATATGGCTTTCCTGCTGGAGGGTTTTCAGCAGGTTGTCCAGCTTTTGTTGGAGTTCCGGGTGCTGTTGATCGAACTTCAGCGACTGGAACTTGTTTTGCAGTTCCAAGTGGCGGTCTTTGTCCGGGCTGAGCTTGCGGACATCGTCAATCATGGCTTCCACCCGGCTGCCGATTTTCCGTTTCAGCTCCGGCGCCAGTTTATCCCAGAACTGGTTCAGGGTGTGGGCTTGCACATCGGGGTGCGCCAGCCCTTTGTAGAAGTTTTCGACCTTGCCGATAACGCCCTTCAGGTCTTCTTTCTGCTCGGACGCAAGCGCCGTCTGCATTTGCCGCGCCAGCTCGTTGAACTCATCCAGCTTGGGCTTGGGAACCAGCGCCACGCCGTTTTTAAGGTAGAGCATGTTGCGGTATTTGCCCAGTTGCTTGTTCAGGGCTTCGGCCCGCTTGTTTGAGGGCAGGTCGTAAATTTCCTTCAGCAGGCCGGGCAGTTCTTTTTTGCCCTTTTCGTGCAGGTCGGCCATGCGCTCCCAGTGGGAGGACAGCAGGTCGCCCACGCAGCTGGAGAGCTTGCTGCTGCGGTTCAGGTAGTTTTCCTGCAGGTATTCCTTGAAGTTCAGGCTGCGGTGCAGATGATCCATCAGAATCCCCATCTGGCGGGCGTCTTCCAGCTTCACGGCGTTCTGTACGCTTTCCGCTTTCAGGTTGGGGTGCTTGCTCAGCAGCTCCTGAATGGCGGCCTGGCGGCGGGCCTGGTTCTCAATGCCGGAAATGTTCTGGATGTTTTCGGCATGCGCTTGCAGCCCGTGCTTTTGCAGGTAGCCCTGAACCCGGTGGTAGGCGTCCTCGGTAGGACGGCTCAGGCACTGCTTCACATCCTCGGCGATATCGCCCAGCTTGCCCCCCTGGCGCAGTTCCAGTTCTTTCATCAGCTTGGGGACGAGATCGGAGCTGTTGCGGATGAGGGTTCCCATCAGCCTTTCCCGAGCGATTTCGGGGAGGGCTGCATAGTTTCTGGGGTTGTAATAGAGCGATTTCGCCGTTTTGCTGCCCGCATGCTGCATCTCGGAAAGCTGGTTAAGGCCCAGGGCGCGGGTAATCAACGGGATGGTGTACCATTTTTCCACGGCCCGGAAGCCCAGTTCTGTCATGTAGGAGCAGGCCATCACCATGCCGAAGTCGCGGAACCAGTAATCGCCCTTGCGGCTGTCCTGGGTGTCGTATACCCGGTAAACGCCCCGCGCGGCGTAGCTGACGTTGTTGGATTGGGACAGGATGCGCTGGGTGGCGTTGTTCCAGAAAAAGGAAGGGATGACGACGCTCATTAGTTAAGCCCTCCTTGGTTGTTGGGCGTTCCGTAGCGATTTATGAAAGCCCCCGGCGGCTGAAGCTGCATGCTTGGCCCTGCGCCTTGCCATTTAACCGGCGATGCGGGGAGGAATGGCAAGGTTGGGTTGCCCAGCTGCAATTTGGATGGCATTTGGAATGCCTGGGATGGTAAGAACGGCGTGGGTAAAGGCGATTGCAGGGGTTGGCCGGGCTTGTTTTTTTGGTTGCCGTCAAAGTCCTTGTCCAGCGGGGATATAAACTTGTTGACGATGCGCATGGCCACCCCGCCGATAAAGTAGACGGTGGCGGCGGTAATAATGCCGGTGGACAGCATGTTGAAAACGTTGATTCGCTTGAAGAACTTGGGAATGGCCTCTTTCATCAGCTTTTCTTCCTTGGTGAGGCTGTCTCCTTTGAGGGTGAGGTCGCTCAGGTAGTTCTGGATTTTTTCGATCTTGTTGGCGTCCAGCCAGGAGGAGGCCCAGAGCGCCTTGGTGCCTTTGAGCGCACCCGCTTTTTCTTTTTCCTGAATTTTGATGCCCGCTTTTTCGATGATGTCCAGATAATCCACATCCATGCGGACAGCGTCGAACGGTTGTTTCAGGAACGGCAGGAACCGCACCGCAGCGCCTTTTTGCTTCATGAAGGGGTTCAGCAGCACGGTGTTGACGCCGTAGTTCTCGCTCTTGGTAATGGAAGTCAGGCCCAGGGTCATCAGCCACACAATGGCGTTACGGCCATTGGTCTCCCAGGGGTGTTTCTCGTCTTTAACGGCAAAGTAGCCTTGCAGCAGGTAGACCCCAATCAGGGTTTGCAGACGGCCCGCCATGTCTTCCAGGGAAAGGCCGCCGACCCGGACATCCTTGTTACAGCCTTTAAAAAACCGCTGGATTAACTCAGCGGTTTGCAAATGGGCTATATCAACACCTTTTTTGGCTACTTCTGCGGAGGCGCCGCCAAAATACGGAATACGCACCGAAGGATGCTCCATCTCCGCTCGTTGGCGCGGAAGGGAGATTCGATTATGGATTGTCGTCAGCATAACACCCCGATAGCCTAAACAGCTTTCACTTCTTCTTCAATCAATGCGCTGAAGAAAAAAAATTGCTTTGCTTCACCAATTACAACGAAAAATCATGCACCATGATAAGGAAAAAACCGGGATTTCAAGTGTTTTGGCTCATACAAACTCCGCTTTGTCTCCTTTTTGCATAGCGCGCGCCGCCTGAATCGCCGCGCAGGCAAGAAAAAACCCGCTCTTTGTTTGGCAACAGCAGAAGCGGGTAAGTTTATCTGTGAGTTGAGGTGAGTGAGTAGAAGGTAGATGGGTGGAGTCAGAAATTAAGGTGAGTGGGTGGTTTTTTATGTGTTAAGTATATAAAAACGGAATATTTCTTAAAATTGATCCCCAGGAAGAAATATGATTCATATTTCTTTAATATCTCATTGCGTTTGGTTTAAAAAGCAAGTGGGTTAAATTGTGTTTTCGCACTTGTCAAATGGAGAGGTTCTCTATAGCATAGGTGCACTTCAAAATGGAATTTCGATAAGTAGCAGGCCAAAGCAGGCCCAATCAGCAGGCAATGAAAACCGCCCGTATGGGCCGTAGTGGGTACATATAGAGGAATTAAAATCATGTTATTAGCCATCCGGGCTCCCTATGCGCCGGTAGGGAGTCTTGCCGTCCCGAACAGGCAAGACACGCGCTCCAGAAATCCGGTGAAGGATTGCGAGGACAGTTTCTCCCTGCAGCAGCCGGAATCCCTGCCCTTGCAGTTGAAAGCCTCCCCGAACGATACGGTTAAATTCGGCGGTTCTTCCGTGAGTTTAACCAAGGACTTGGTGGAAAGTTCTGTTGGTAACGAGAGAGCGTTGCTGGGGCTGGCCAAAGAGGCTGCCAAAAAAGAAGAATCCAGGCAACAGATGATTCGCTACCTGGTGGAATTGCAAAATAGCAGCCTGATCCACAAAAACAGGCGCACTATTTATCTGGCCAGCAAACACCACCTTCATTCCACAGAGATTGAAGATAATTACAGAAGCTCTTTGCGCGGCCTCCTGTCCGCTTCCGACGAGCATGTAAACTGGAGTATTGCGCCCTGTTAAGGAGCGCCCGGCATTCCCTTTCCAATTCAATACCCAAACGATGCCTGACGGAGACCTATTGACCGTCAGGCAATCTCTTCCACCTACGCATGGACTGACCCGTCTGTGCGTATATTTTTGGCTCGCAAAACCGGCCAAAAGCTATTTAGGGCGGCTTGCGGCAAGATTCTCCGGCTTAGGCTTGCTGAACCTTGTTGGCCAGTTGCCCGCAGGCCGCGGCAATGTCCACGCCACGTTCCACCCGCACGGTCACTTTTTTGCCGTAGGGCAGCAGGGCGTCTTTAAAGCGGTGAATGGCGTTATTGGACGGGCGCTTGTAGCCATACCCGTCCCCGATGGGGTTATAGGGAATCAGGTTGATGTTGCACTTGAGGCCCTGCAGCAGTTTGCCCAGGTCGTGCGCGTGGCTGGGCTGATCGTTGACCCCGGCCAGCAAGATATATTCAATGGTCAGCCGTTTGCCGGTGGCGCCTGCATAATGGTGCAGCGCGGGCATCAGTTCTTCCAGCGGCCATTTTTTGTTGAGGGGCATAATGGCCTCGCGGGTGGCGTTGTCCGGCGCATGCAAAGAGATTGCCAGGGTGAGCTGGAGATTCGCCTCAGCCAAATCGTAAATGCGGGGCACAATGCCGGATGTGGAGATGGTGATGTGCCGAATACCCACTTCCGCCGACTTGTTGAGGATGTGGATGGACTGCATCAGGTTGTCGTAGTTCAGCATGGGTTCGCCTTGCCCCATGAACACGATGTTGCGGATTTCCTTGCCGCTGTCGGCCTGCACGTACACGTATTGCTCCACAATCTCGGCCACGCTCAGGTTTCGCATGAAGCCCAGCTTGCCGGTGGCGCAAAAATCGCAATTAACCGCGCAGCCCACCTGGGTGCTAAGGCAGATGGCGTAGGTGCCGCGTTCCTCAAAGTACATCAGCACCGATTCCACCACTTTGCCGTCCGGCAGGCGGAAGAGATACTTGGTGGTGCCGTCCTGGCTGACTTCTTTCTGGTCGATGACCAGGGAACCCACCTGGTAACGCTCGGCCAGCTTGTCCCGAAAGGCGCGTTTCAGGTTGCTCATGTCATCCAGGCTGCGCACACAATGCACGTATAGCCAGTGGTGCAGTTGCTCCGCCCGGAAAGCAGGCTCGTCCATGCTTTTTACCAGTTCCCGCAGCTCTTCCATGGATTTGCCGATTAATGGCTCTCGGCCCGGCAAGGTATGGGCGGATGGGTCGGCGAGGTTTTGAGGCAAGGCGTTCATGGCAGAGGGTCTCTAAATCATTCTTCGATGGATGGCGGCGTGATGCGGATCCATACAAGTGCGTGTCCATATAATAAAAGAAAAAGAGGCAAAATGATTTGCCTCGGGTGAGATTTGTGGGATAAAGAGTGGAGTGTGTGTGTCTTTTATGGAGTATCAGAGAGAAAGCTTGGTAAGCTTGCGCGCTTGGGGTCACGCATGGGTGGGGAGAAAGAGATAGGGCAGCAACAACAGGCCGCTCACCAGAAAGTCTCGAATCAAGGTCCGAATACGCATGGGAACATCGTCCTCCTCATGGGTGGGTTGTCTAACCAATTCGCTAAATATCAAATTCGTTGATTGATGGGGTTATTGTGTCTGTTTGGAAGGAATCGTCAGGGATCTTCTAGTACCGGCGAATCACGGCCTCAACCCGTCCCTGGATATGGACGTCCGTGACGTAGATTGGTTCCATTTCCGCGTTGGCTGGCTGTAGCCTGATGCGATCCTTCTCCCGGTAAAAGCGCTTCAGCGTGGCGGTTTCGTTATCAATCAGGGCGACAACCACGTCGCCTTCCCGAACTCTGGCTTCGGGGTTTATGATGACGATGTCCTCGTCCATAATATGATCTTCAATCATGCTGCTGCCTCGCACTTTAAGGGCGTAACAGCCGGGTGGACAGACATCCTCGCTGAGATCGATGCGCTCGACCGAATCCTTCAGAGTCTGCAACGGGGAACCCGCCGCAATGGCCCCTAGCATCGGCAAAACGCCGCGCTTTTCCTCTTCATCGTCTGCTGCTTCCGCCGATGCCTCGCCAAGCTCAACCGGGTCCAGGCTGCTCCGGTAGGCGTCCCGCAGATCCTCGCGGATGCTGATGGCCCGCTTTTCCGCCGGGTTCCAGTCAATCAGCCCTTTTTTCTTCAGGGCGCTGAGGTGGAAATGGATGGTTGAGGTGGAGCTGACGCCGCAACGCTGGCAAAGTTGTTGAATGGAAGGCGGGTAACTGTTCTCGTGAACAAAACCCAGCAGTTCCTTCAGCACATCGCGTTGCTTAGGGGTCAGATCGTCCTTGTCAAACATCGGCTGTCTTTCTTTCAAACTACTGAATAAAACGATTGAGTAACTATCGAAAGATTTTTCTATCGAATGTAGATTCTATAGTACTCCATTCGGGAAGAAAAGCAAGAGGGCGATCGAAAAAAAATTCGATATTTTAACAAAGCGTTGCACCAAGGCCAGCTCGCGCTTACGAGAGAGGAAATAGCATGGCTTCACTTTAAAGATTCTTTGATGTATAAAAATGCGAAACAACGCAGTCGCGATTCACCTTTGACGATACCGGGGGTATATATAAAATGGGCTTTGGAACATGGTGACTGGCCCCGCCGCTTTGAGTCGAGGAATATTCTCCGCGCCACCCGCCAGCCAGGATGGCCAGCGGCAGCAACCTTATTATTATTGGCCCCAATTCAACCCGGCCCGTGTGTTGCCGCGCATTTCCAGCGATCAGGTATGGCAGGGGCTGCAGGTGGGGGAGGAGTTGATTCCCATGGTGGCCCCCCAGCTTTCCCACGTGACGTCGCTGATTAGCATGGGCTATGCGGGCAAGGATATTTATTACACCTTTACGAACGCCTATAAAAAGACGGAAGACCTTCCCCCCGGCAAACGATTGCAGAAAATTGCCGCTGAAACAGGTGATATTACTTTATTCCACCTGTTTTCGACCTTTTTGATTCCGTTGCTGCTGTATAAAAGGGTAAAGAACTGGATTGAGCCAAAAATTCAGGATAATCCGCGTCTTCCGGCGCTGATTTCCCGTAGTAAGCATGGGCCAGTCCTGGTGACGGGCGTCATTCTGGCGCTGATCGGCCTGGCGACTTCCAAGCCGGTGAACAAGGCGGTTGACGCGCTGCTGGATGTGACTTACCGTCCCCTGGTTGAAAAACGGAAACGCGAAAAGCTGATTAAGCAGCAAAAAGAGTGGTTAAAACAGTATGAAAAGTTGAAATCCGAGTTTCCCAGTAGGTACCAGCCTTATTTGTCCTCGTTTGCGCCTCGTTACTCGCCGTTCTACCTGCCTGCCGCAGCCAAGGTCGAGCCGCCCCCCAAGCCCGCGCCCGAATCGGGTGGCGCTGCGAAAAGCGACTAGGCATATTGGGGAACACCCCTTATAATCGGGAAGGTGTTTGCCAGCGGCCGGGCATTTTTGGAGCCGTCACTCCAACCCTGGCGATTGAGCGTATTACGGCGGGCTTCGGATTGCAGGCATCAGCGCAGGCCGTCAGGCAGCTTCACAGGAGAATAACCGAATCGATAGCTCGCGATTTATCTTGAAATTCAGGATTCCCGTTGCGCAGTTTTAAGAGTTGCTTTGCAATTAGCGGGTTTTTTGTAAAATAGGTTCAATTGCAACCCTCACAAAGCCTTATCCCCGACAGGCGCATGATCGCCCTTCCCAATCGCAAGCCATCCACCCAACCAGGGAAGATTGCCGCCGCCAGCCTGTCCGCCTTACCCTCTGGCCCCCCAGCTATCAAAAGATTTGACTGAGTTACCGAGTAAGATTTCAAATTTTCAACAGAGCAAAATAGGAGAAGCGTTTATATGGCACTTGCCCAACCGCCGAAGCAGCAGGAACAAAAAGGCCAGGCTTCCGGTCAGTTCCCATATCCCGGTATCCCCGGCACCGCCGATGGTTCCGGTATGGTCGTCCACGTGGAAACCCGCGCTTGCGAAGCCGGGATTGCCTATCCCATTACCCCTTCCACCTCTATGGGGGTTGGTTATCAGACGGCTTATTCCAACGGGATGAAGAACTTGTGGGGCAAGCCCATCATGTGGGTTCAGCCGGAATCCGAGCATAGTTCCGCCTCCGCTTCCGAGGGGTATGCGGTTGCCGGTGGCCGGGTGACCAACTTCACCTCCGGTCAGGGCTTGGTATTAATGAAAGAAGTGCTGTATACCATCTCCGGCAAGCGCCTGGGCTTGGTGTTTAACATTGGCGCGCGCGCGCTCACTTCCCATTCGCTCAACGTGCATGCCGGTCACGATGACGTCATGTCCGTAACCGACGTGGGCTGGGGCATGGTGTTCGCCCAGAATGCGCAAGAAGCGGGCGATCTGTGCCTGATTTCCCGTCGGGTCGCCGAAGCCACCAAAACCCCCTTTATGAACATTCAGGACGGCTTCCTGACCACCCACACTATCGAAAACGTCCTGTTCCCCGAAGACGAGCTGATTAGCAGCTACTTGGGCCGTCCGGAAGACAAGCTCCGCAAGTTGTTCGATCCGGCCCACCCGCTGATGAGCGGCGTGGTGCAGAACCAGGACAGCTACATGACCGGCAAAATCGCCCAGCGGATTTTCTACGATCAAGTGCCGGGTGCGCTGCAAGAAGCGATGGATGAGTTCTATCGCCTGACGGGTCGTCGTTACAGTATGGTAACGCCTTACCAGCTAGAAGACGCTGAATATGCCATTGTTTCTATGGGTTCCACTGCGGAAACCGCTTCGGTGACGCTGGATCATATTCGCAGTCTGGGTCACAAAACAGGTAGCCTTACGATTACCTCTTTCCGTCCGTTCCCCGGCCCGCAAATTGTGGAAGCCCTGAAAAACGTGAAAGCGTTTGCCGTGATTGAGCGGATGGACAACCCGTTGGGTGTTTCCAACCCGTTGACGGCCGAGATTGAGGCTGCTTTCGCCAAGGCTATGATGGGAACGCCGGGCTATCCCAAGATTGATCGGGTGCCGGTGATTTACTCCGGTGTGGCTGGCCTGGGCAGTCGGGATGTGACGCCGGGCCATATGGTGGCCATCGTTGAAAACATGACCCCTGGCGGCGCCGATAAGCGCTTCTTCAGCGTGGGGATTGATCACCCCTCCAACCTTGAAGTGAAGGAAGAACCGGATGTCCGTCCGGCGGGATCCTTCTCCATTCGCGGCCATTCGGTGGGCGGTTACGGCTCGGTTACTACCAACAAGATTATCGCCACCTGCTTGGGAGATATCTTCGAGTTCAAGGTACAGGCTTCGCCCAAGTACGGTTCCGAGAAAAAAGGCTTGCCCACCAACACGTACCTGACCACCACCAAGGAAGGCAAGATCGGGACGCACAGCGAGCTGATTCAGGTGGAATTCGTCCCCCTGATGGACCCCAACACCTGGAACATGGGCAACCCGCTGGTTGGTTTGCAGCCCGGTTGCACACTGTTTCAGCACACGCCTAACGAAAATCCGCAACAGCTATGGGATTCCATCCCGTTGTGGGCCAAGTACTACATTAAAGAGAACAATATCCAGTTCTACGGCGTGGATACCATCCGCATCGCCCATGAGAGCTGTAAGGCCGATGACTCGCTGGTGCAGCGCTTCCAGGGAATCGTGCTGCTGGGCGTGTTCCTGCGCCTGACGCCGTTCCAGAAGAATGCCGGGCTAAGCGAGGATGCTCTGTTTGACCGGGTTCGTATTCCCATCGAGAAATATTTCGGCAGACGCGGCCCCGATGTGGTGCGGGACAACCTGGAAGCCGCCCGTAAAGGCTATAGCCAGGTGTTTGAGGTTCCCCGCTCCGTCATTGAGGCTACCCCGGCGGATGTGCTGGAAAAAGGCCGTCTGGAATGGGAAGCCAAAGGCAAGGATACCAACGCGTTCTTTATCTAGGCGACTGCCTCGAAACCGCAAGTTTATTTCTCAACTGCAAATGAAGGAGTTTTGTTTCAAATGAGCGCACAAGAACAAAAAGACCACTGGTACGATTACCAGCGAGCGCAGGAAGTCGTGGACGCTTATAACAAAGGCGGCGGCTCCAGCTTGCCCGCCGATGAGTTCGTGGCCCAGAGCGTTCTGCCTGCCGGAACCGGCGGTGCCCGTGATTTCAGCTACATCGCGCCCGAATTGCCGGAATACCTGGCCCAAAACTGCGTGGGCTGTATGGATTGCGTCAACAACTGCCCGGATACCGCGATTCTCGGCAAAATTGTGACCCCGGAAGATCTGGAAAAGCAACTGGCTGGCGTGACCGATGAAGCGCACAAGGAATACCTGCGCGCGCAATTCGCCACCACCGTGAAATACCACGGCCAGTTCGAGAAAAAACGCGAAAAAGATCCGTCTCTGCCGGAAGGCGCGCTGTTCGGCATCTTCATTGACCCCACCAAGTGCAAGGGCTGCGGTGAGTGCGTGGAAGTCTGCGGCAACCATGATGCGCTGAAGATGATCAAGAAAACCCCGGAAAACCTGCCCACCTACCTGGAAACCTTCGGGTTCTACAAGTTGCTGCCGGAATCCCCGATCAGCCATATCAACAAGGTCGATATGCGCGACCTGATGTTAAAACTGGGCAACCTGGACATGTACAAGGGAGGCGCCGGTTCCTGCATGGGCTGCGGCGAGGCTTCGGTCATTCGTCAGATGCTGGCCGCCACGCACGAGAAGGTGGGTTCTAACTTTGGTATCGTGGCTTCCACCGGCTGCAACACGGTATACGGCTCCACCTATCCGTATAACCCTTACACGGTGCCGTGGACGAACTCCCTGTTCGAGAACGGCCCGACCGATGCCATGGGTATTCGCGCCTACTGGGATCAGAACGGCCACGACGACTGGATTCTATGGAACATGGGCGGCGACGGGGCGATGCTGGACATAGGCTTCCAGGCGCTTTCCCGCATGCTGATGTCCGGTATGAACATCAAGGTGCTGGTTCTGGATACCCAGGTATACTCCAATACCGGCGGGCAGCAGTCTACCTCCTCTTACACCGGCCAGGAATCCAAGATGGGCGCTTACGGCAAGTCTCACCACGGGAAAATCGAGCGCCGCAAGGAGCTGGGCCAAATCTGCGTGATGCACCCCAACGTGTTCGTGGCGCAGACCATCGGCTCCAACACCAGCCACTTCTTCAAGGTGATTAACCGGGCGCTGGAATTCAAAGGCCCTGCGGTCATCAACGTGTACACTACCTGTCAGCCGGAACACGGCGTGGCCGACAACATGGCCGCCCATCAGGCCAAGCTGGCCGTTCAGAGCCGCGCGTTTCCTCTGTTCATCTACGACCCGGAAGCTGGCCCCACCATGAAAAGCCGCTTCAACATGACCGGCAACCCGAACCCCGACCGGGATTGGGCATGGGTGAAAGGCCCGGATGGCAACATGATTGAGTTGACCTTCCTGGATTGGGCCAAGACCGAAGGCCGCTTCAAGAAGCACTTCGATAAGGACGGCAACCCCACCACGCCGGAAATTGAGAACGCCAAGATCGATCGGATGCTGAACTGGCGTATGCTGCAAGAACTGGCAGGTATTGAAAACAAGGATCTGCTGGCGGAAATGGAAGCCAAGAAAAACGCGGCCAAAGCGCCTGCCTAGTTTCGGCTTTCAGGCACGTTTAACTGATTTGAAACCCCGGTTTATTAAGAGCAAACCGGGGTTTCTGCTTGAGGGAATTCCCCCTAATGGAGTGATGCAAAAGATGTGTTATTTTTGTAACATAGTGGGCATATCCCTGATGTACTGATCACTTGGGTTCGAGGTTTGTTTTTTATCCAATTATCCGTCGTCCGTGCGGTTGAAAAAGACCAGCGAAAGACCTGGGACGAAGAAGTTGACTGAGGACAATGCCGGAGGTGGCTTGAAACATGACTAACCGGATTTTTTACAAGGCCTTGCTGTTTGGCTTGATGGGGCTACTTTTTTCCCTGCCAGCGTTTGCTGCGCCCAAGCTGCGGACTGCTTCCGAGCTTTCGGGCATTCAGAATACCCTGCGGGTGATTCGCCATGTGAGCCTGAGCCAGACGGCGCAGAAATCCCGCCAGCCAATTCTGGATATTATGGACATTAAAACCCAGATTGAAGCGCCTGCCCTGAACACGCCCGGTGTAAAAGCCACGGTGTTGAGCGCGCCAACCCGGCCCATGCCTGCGAAATACCCAATCCGGCGCAACTACCGGGTAAACCACTAGTTTTTTGCTTGACCGGCTATTTGTTGAAATAAGAAGCTGAAGTCTTTTTCTGGGCGATTTTTGGGCAATAAAAAACCCCTCAGGCTATTGAGGGGCTGGGAAAGATGTACTGTGACCACGCTAAAAGCGTAACCCATAGCTCAAGAAAACGCCCTCGGCTATCTGTAGAGGGCAATGACTTTGTAGTTTGCTGGCATCTTCACCTTAAAAACGCTTTCCCAAGGGGGAAAGTCTGGTTGCAGGGTGTGTCGGCCCCCTTCGTAATGGCTTCCACAAGAATTATTGTATTTAAAATTGTCGGTTCGTGTATCTGACTGAGTGGGTAATCCAGACCCCTAACCGCATAATATTGTTTATTAAAAAGTATTAGAAACCCAATATGGTCGCGCTTAATATTGTTGAGCGGAAAGCACTATGGCGTAAGCTTTTTAGCACTAATAAACCAAGCGGGTTTACATTCTTAAAACGACCCCGCCGGTCAGGTAAAGAGATCATAAAGATTGGAGCCGCTCGCCTTGAATGTAAAGCTCTGCCGGTAGGAAGGCTGGGCAGGGTGGGTCACGTTGTTCACAAATTGCTCAACAGCCGTTGAGGCAAGTGGTTTGCGCAAACGGCGGCTTTGGAACCAAATGAGGTTTATATTGCGTTGCTTTGCGTGGCCGAAATGGAAGATGCGACTTTAAAGAATGGTATTGGCGGTCATTCCCCGCTCATGTTCCGGGGCGTAACGTTCTATGTTGCGGTGGATGGTGACGGGCCGGGGGCTGTGCTCCAGGACCTTAATGCTGGTGCTGCCCATTAGCAGCTTGCTGAGGCCGGTTCTGCCGTGGGAACCCAGCACGATTTGATCTGCGTCGATCTCGTCGGCGTACCGGCAGATCTGATCGACGGTGTCGCCCAGGACGTATTCGGCGCGTTCTACCAGGCAACCCTGGTTTTCCATAATGTTTTTGGCCTTGCGCAACATGGCGGAGGCTTCCACGATGTCGTATTCCACCGTGTTCAAGTCCGGCAGCACCGGAATCACAAACAGCAGGAAGTACCGGGCTTGCGCCTTGTTGAACGTGTCGGCGGCCCAGTGGAGGGTTTGGTTGGAACAGTCTGACCCGTCAATTGGAAGCAGCACTCTCATGGTCACAGTCTCCTTCTGGTTCGGGCGGGCGGTTTCCGCTGGCATCCCGCCTCGGCGTCCTGGCGGTGGAATTCGGGCTGGGGCGTTCCTGGCAGGCAATGGCGCAGGGACTCCCCTCATAATGGTAGTCCCTTCCCCGGCGCTCCGAATCGCCCGTTACGGGAGGCCGCCTATTCGCCATTCGGGTAAGCGGGCTGTGAAATGACATGTTGGCCGATTGATGCATGCGCCTTGTCTTCCCAATGGCTCTGCGCTATATTGAACTTTCCTCGTCACATATTTGGGAAACCTGGTGCAATTCCAGGGCTGTGCCGCAACTGTGAACCTGCCGATGGCAGTAAGTCAGAATACCGGATGACGGGTGATGTTACGACTCTTACGAGCATGAGAGGAGATTCACACGATGTTTCGTTCCCCAGATCCGACTTGATTCCAGTCTGAGTGGTTTTCCCAGGTGGATGGGTACATAAGTGTTTGGTTAGCCTGCGGGCGGCCGATTGATTTGTTTCTATTCCACGGGCAAGCGGCTTTCCATGTGGTGGAAGGCTGGTTTTGATTTGCCGCGTGGCTTCTAACGACAGGTAGGCAAAGACGCCTTTTGTAAGTTATTAAAGGCGCTCATAAATTCAGAAAAAAGGAATGTGTCTTGGTGAGATTGATTTTAAATTCCATATTGGCCGCGTTTTTGCTCACGGCTGCCGCTTATAACCCGGCTGCGGCCGAAAGCCCGGCAGCCCAGCCCGTGGCGGATGACGCTAAAACAAGCGGCAACGCGCAGCAAACTTCTTCCAAAGAAACGGCTCCCGAAGGAACCCCCATGGATGAGATTTCCATGGACGAGGGCGAGCTGGATACCTCCGCCCCGGTGCAGTATGCCGATCCGCAAACGCAGAACCCGTCTATGAATCAGCAATTGGCCCCGCTTTCCAAAACCCTCATGATTAACACCACCAAGCTGGCCATGCCGCTGGAGCAGGTGGGCAACTCCATTACGGTGATTCCCTGCGCCCAAATCCAGCAGATGCAAGCCACTTCCCTGACCGAGGTGTTGCGTAGCGTCCCCGGCGTGGATATTTTACAGAACGGCAGCATGGGCGGCACCACCTCTATTTTTATGCGAGGCATGAATTCCGAGCATACCCTGATTATGATTGACGGGGTACGCCTCAACGATCCCATTTCCCCCGGCCGTTCCTTTAACTTCCTGGATCAGATCAGCCCTGATGCCGTAGAGCGCGTGGAAGTGATGCGTGGCCCGCAAGGCCCGCTATACGGAACCGATGGCCTGGGTGGGGTCATCAACATCATTACCCGGCGCAGCGAAGGCAATAAACCGTCCATTTCGGGTCGGGTGCTGGCAGGCTCTTACGGCACCTTGCAGGAAGATGTCAGCGCCAGCGGCAACCTGGGCGAAAAGCTGAAATCCTTTGTGCATTTCACCCGGCAAGACAGCCGGGGCTTTTCCTCGGCGGGCAGCCGCTATGGCAACCACGAGCCGGATGGTTTCCACAACACCTCGCTGATGGGGCGGGTGGAATACACCCCCATTCGTCGGTGGACGCTGGATGCCACCACCAATTACAGCCGGGCCAGGATTGGCCTGGACAACGGGGGCGGCTTCGGGCAGGATGACCCCAACTACACGTCCGTCAACCGGGTGTTTACGCTCAGCGGCGGCTCCAAGCTCAAGCTGATGAAGGATAAATTCGAGCAAATTACCCGCCTGACCTTTACGGATCTGGATCGCAGCAACCGCAACAATGTCGATCCGGATCATCCGTTCGACAGCGAGCTGAGCCATTACCGGGGCAAGGTGTTCACCCTGGATTCCCAGAACAACTTTTACCTGCACCGCACCAATACGCTAACCGCCGGGTTGAACATGCAACACGAATGGGGCAGTTCCGATAACCGCTTTGCAGGCTCGTTCTTCGGCTTCCCTTACATTTCCCAAAGCGAGTTTTCCACCCGCTCCATTACCAACCTGGCCTTTTACGCGCAAGATCACATCCAGCTCTGGAACCGCTGGTTTACCACCCTGGGCTTCCGTTCCGACCACAACAACCGCTTCGGACATTACAACACCTATCGGGTTGCCAGCAGCTATATCCTGCGGGAGACCGGCACCACTTTCAAGGGCAGTTTCGGGACGGGTTTCAAGGCGCCCACCGTGTACCAGCTATACAGTAACTACAGCGGAAACACCCAGCTTAACCCCGAAACCAGTCTGGGCTGGGATGTGGGCATGGAGCAGGCCTTGCTGAAAAACAGGGTTCAGCTTGGCGCCACGGTATTCCAGAACCAGATCAAGAACATGATTCAGGCGTACCCGCCCCTGTACCTGTACCAGAACATCTCGCGGGCCAGGACACAGGGGATTGAAACCTACCTGACCAGCCAACCCTTCCGCAACGTGCAGATTCGGGCCAGCTACACCTATACCGACACCAAGAACCTCAGCTCTGCCGCCAGCGGGGATGCGTACAGCGGCGATCCGTTGTTGCGTCGGCCCCGCAACAAGTTTTCCATCAACCTGAATTACCAGCCGCACCGCAAAGTGAACGTGAACCTGGACATTACCCATATCGGCAAGCGCAGCGATCTGGATTTCGTCACGTATCCGGCGCTTCAGGTCAAACTGGCCGCCTTTACGCTGGTGAACCTGGCCGTCAGTTATGATGTGACCAAGAACATCAATGTTTTCGGTAAACTGGTCAATATTCTGGATACGCCTTATGAACTGGCCAAAGGCTACGCGATGCCCCGCTTTTCCGCCTACGGGGGCTTGCGGCTGGCGCTGTAGTTTCTAAAAACGCAAATTTATCTAACCCAACTTTTCCAACTTTTAACGAACTGAAATATGTCCATTCTCAACCGCCGGTATCCTGCCCTCCAGTCCAGCCTGTTGGCTGTGCTAATTGCGATGCTGGCGGTTCTTTTTTCTTCTTGCCGAACCTCGGCGGTGCAAAAGCTGCCGCAAACCCAGTGTCGGCGGGTGGTGTCCCTGTCGCCCAGCGTGACGGAAATCCTGTATGCTCTGGATATGGGCCAGCAGGTGGCGGGCGTGACCCGTTTTTGCAAGTTCCCGGCGGATGCCCGCACCAAGCCTTCGGTGGGCGGTTATGTCGACCCGAACCTGGAAGCGCTGGTGCGCCTGAAGCCGGACTTGGTGATCATCCGCACGGAGCAAACGGGCCTGGTTCATCAGGTACGGGCGCTGAATGTGCCGGTGCTGACCGTGGAGCATCGCAATATGGATGGCATCCTGACTTCATTTGAGCAGATTGGGCAGGTTTGCCACCGGGAAGAGCAGGCTCATGCCTATGTCTCAGGCTTGCAGGCCCGGATTCAGGCGGTGAAAAAGACGCTGGGGCGGGTTCGGCGAAAGCCAAGCGTACTGGTTTCCATGGAAGGCGACGTGCATACCAGCAGCATCCATTGGGTGTATGTGGCTGGCCCCGGCAGCATTTACGACTGGGTCATCGTCCAGGCGGGCGGCGTTAACGCGGTGCCGCCTAACCGTACCGGCTTTGTACAGATTTCTTCCGAGGGGATTTTGCGGATGAACCCGGATGTGATTATTGAGTTGCTACCCTATTCCAGCAAAATTGACCCGGTGGTAGTGCGTCGGCAGTGGGACAGTCTGCCGTCCGTGGCGGCGGTGCGGAATAAGCGGGTGTACCTGTTCAGCCAGGATTACATGATGATTCCCGGCCCCCGCTTTGTGGGCGCCCTGGAGCAGTTCGCCCGCGTCATCCACCCGGAGCTGCGCTGGCCGCAACTGCATTGAGCTTGGGATTACAGACTTTGGACTATACTGGAACCATGACCAGCCTGCTCCATGTTCGTAACCTGTTCGTGTCTATTGGCGCGGCCCATATTTTGCGGGATGTCTCCTTTTCCGTGGCGCAAGGGGAGTCCATTGCCATTATTGGTCCCAACGGGGCGGGCAAAACCACGCTGATTAAAACCATCCTGGGCCTGAGAATCGAATATCGGGGGCAAGTCGAGCTGCTGGGTCTGTCCTTGTCGTCTTATTCCGCCAAAGAGCGCGCCCGGTGGATGGCCTATGTTCCGCAAAACCACGATTTTGCCGATTTCAGCACCGTGGCGGAATTCATCTGGATGGGGCGTTATCCTTACTTGTCCGTGTTCCGGCAGCCGGTGGATGGCGATCATCAGGCGGTGCAAGCCGCGCTGGAAATGACCGGCACCCTGCCGTTGGCGAATCGGACGCTCGCCACGCTGAGCGGCGGGGAGCAACAGAAGGTTTTAATCGCCGCAGCCTTGGCCCAGCAGCCCAAAATGCTGCTGCTGGATGAACCCTCTACCTTTCTGGATCCCAAGAATCAGGTGGAAGTGCAGGCGCTGCTCTGCAAAATCAACCGGGAAACCGGCACCACCCTGCTGTCCATTACCCACGATATCAACAGCGCATTGCAGGCCAGCACCCGCATTCTCGGCCTGAAGGCGGGTGAAATCGTGTTTGATGGAACCCCGCATGCCTTGGCGAATGAAGCGGTGCTGGCCGAAATTTACGGGGCCGACTTCCGCCTGATTGATGACCCGAAAACCGGCTGCCCGGTGGTGATTCCTGCTATGGTGCCTTCGGAAGGCAAGCTCTCATGAGCGCGTTGACGATGAAAACGCGCGCCTCAGTCATCGGGGTATTGGGCCTGCTGGCCGTCGTCATTTTGCTGCTGTCGCCCTGCGTGGGCATGAAATGGATTTTCCCTTACGCCAACGGGCTGGATAGCGAAATTTTCTGGAAAATCCGTCTGCCCAGGGTGTTTGCTTCATTTTTAGTAGGAGCGGGCTTGGCGGCCTGCGGCATGGTGTTTCAGGCCATGTTCCGCTCCCCGTTGGCAACGCCGTTTACGCTGGGCGTGGCGAGCGGGGCGTCCTTTGGGGCGGTGCTGGCGGTGTTGCTGACCAGTGTATTGCCCTACGGCATTTATTTCCCGCCGGGTGTTTTCGCGTTGATCGGAGCGGCGGTCACTATTTTTCTGGTGTATGGCCTCACCGGCATGAAGCGCAACGCTTCCATTAATACCCTGCTGCTGGCGGGCGTGGCCATGAATTACTTTTTCGGCAGCGCGGTGGCGTTTATTCAGTACCTCAGCGATTTTACCAACGTGTTTCGTATTCTGCACTCGCTGATGGGCGATTTTGAGGGCGTGGACTACAATTCTCTGCTGCAACTGCTGCCCTTCGTGCTGCCGGGGCTTCTGCTCATCGCCTGCCTGCCGTATGAACTGAACCTGATCGCCATGGGCGATGAAATAGCCCAGAGTCGGGGCGTTGCCTTGCAGAACATCCGCAAGGCGCTGTTTTTCTGCACCTCGCTGATGGTGGGCGGCATTGTGGCCCTGTGCGGCCCCATTGGCTTTGTGGGCATGATGGCTCCCCATATTTGCCGCCTGCTGGTGGGCAGCGACCATCGCGCTCTGATTCCGGCCACCATGCTGCTGGGTGGCGTGTTGCTAACTGTTTGCGACACCCTGGCCCGCACCATCATCGCCCCGGCGGAAATCCCGGTGGGCGTACTAACCGCCCTGCTAGGCTGCCCGTTCTTTTTGTGGCTGTTGCTCAAGGGGCGGACATAAACTGCTGAATATAGGGTTGCTCAAAAAGCCCAAAGGTTACACTATATTTGGCTTATTGTTTTTCAGTATTGATATTTTCCAGTATGCTTCGATCCCCTGCTTTCCATGCAGAAACCAAGTTTTTTCCTTTCGGTGTGAGGAAGGCTGTGTAAGTTACCAATTGCCAGTTGTTATTAGTAATTATTGAGTAGCTCACAAGGCCTGAAGCGATGAGTCTGGAGAATTTAAGTACTCCGTCTCCCGATAAAGCAACTGTTCTATGGTTTAGCGTAATTTCATTATTATCATTGGAGCTGAGATCTAAAAACAGTAAATCATCAATCGCTTGTTTATCGAATGCTTGCATTAAAGAAACCAGCAGGCTCTTCCACACGAAAAGCGAGCTTTTTGGAATCACTCCACGGTGATGAAGAGCATGGCAGGTTGGGCATAACGCAATCAGATTGGAAGGTTCATTGCTCCCTTCTTCCGAAACCTGCACAAGATGGTGTATATCTATTGCAAGGATTCCTCTACAGGTAGGAACACTGCACCGAAATCCAGCTTCGGTCAGTACATTCCATTGAGTTTCCTTCGGTATTGCTTTTCGACCCATGACGATACACAAACTCCTTCATCAATGTTTTGCAGTTTAACATATGGGTTTTAACCTTTAAAATAGAGCGGCATCAGGATGCAGATTCTCGGAATCCTATACAGAAGGGCAATTGGGTAGCAGTTAGGCGTAACGAACTGTTGAGGAGAAGAGGATGCAAAATATTTCTTAATGTCCAGTCTGAGAATAAAAATTTTCCAGAGGATTGTGCTTTTTGCTGGGCCGGATGATCTCCCATGGGGCGAAGTTTGGTACGATAACAGTGGCCGGAGTTTGCGATAAGGCAGGAGTGAGGCGCATGGGAAAGACAGCGGCGGTCTATTACGAAAAGGACGCTTACGGCACGGGCGGGGAGCGCCTGCTGGGCCGTCAGGCCGCCGGGGAAGGGTTTTTAAAGGGGCTGGTGAAGTATGGGCAGGCTGATTTCCTGTTTTGCCTGTCCAAAACGGAAAAAGACTTCAAGGCGTTTTGCGACCAGATTAACCCCTGGGCGAAAGCCCCACGTAAAGTGGCCTGGCTGCCCGCCCACGACTTGCAGGGCATTGCCAAGGCCGGTACGTTGTATCGGCCCGATCCGGATGTTTCCAGCCTGGTTTGGCAGCGGCGGTTTTACGATCAGCGGGCCTACAGCGTTTGTGGCGTCACCCACACCATTGCCAGCAAGGCCATGCAGCGGGTGATGGGCGAATTGCTGCTGGCCCCGGTGCAGCCGTGGGACGCGGTGATCTGCACCTCCAACGCCGTGAAGCAGGCGTACGAGAAGATTTTTGACAATTGGGGCGATTATCTTTCCCAGCGCGTTGGCGGAAAGCCTTTTGCCCCGCTGAAGTTGCCGGTGATTCCGCTGGGGATTGATTGCAACGCATTTCCGCAAGGCGAGCTGGCCGAGAAAAGCCGCAAAAGCGTACGGGATCAACTGGGGGCCGGGCCGGACGACATTGTGGTGCTGTTTGTGGGGCGGCTTATTTTTTACGCCAAGGGGCATCCCATTCCCATGTACCTGGCCCTAGAGCGCGCCGCTCAAACAACGGGTAAAAAAATCTACCTGGTGCAGGCGGGCTGGTTCGAGAACCCAAAGGAAGAGGTCGCTTTCCGCAAAGCGCCCGCCAATTTCGCGCCCAGTGTCAACCATATCTTTCTGGACGGGCGCTTGCCGGATGTGAGAACCCACGTATGGGCCGGGGCGGATATTTTCGTGTCCCTCTCCGATAATATTCAGGAAACCTTTGGGCTGACCCCGATTGAGGCCATGGCGAACGGTCTGCCGCTGGTGGTTACCGAATGGGACGGCTACCGTGAATCCGTGCGGCATGGGGTGGAAGGGTTCAAGATTCCCACTTGCATTCCCCCGGCGGGTAGCGGTTTGGACATTGCCGAAAAATACCTGGTGGATCAGCTTAATTACAGCATGTTCATCGCCCATCCGTGCCTGGCCACCATGGTGGATGTGGATGCCTGCGCCGATGCCTTCGTGCAACTCATTGAACAGCCCGAATTGCGGCGGCAGATGGGCGAGAACGGCCGTCGCCGCGCGCGGGAGGTGTATGACTGGAAAAACGTGATCGCCTCTTACGAGCGCCTATGGGAAGAACTGGCCGATTTGCGGGCTTCCGCCACCGAGGTCGCCCCGTGCCAGCCGGGCCGGGATCCGCATCCGTTGTGCGCAGACCCGTACAATTTGTTTTCGCATTACGCGCCCATGCAGTTAACGGCTGGCACCTCGCTCAAAACCGGGACGTCCTTCTCGCCAACCCTGCTGAAAGCCCTGCGGGAAGACTGGATGGGCAACTTCGGGGAAGACATGCGCCTGCCTGCGGCCACGGTGGATGCCTTGCTGATCCAGATCGGCACGAAGGAGCCTCAGTCCGCCGAAGCCCTGTTGCAGGCGCTCAAGGCCGGGAAACACGCCCTTCCTTCCGAGGCCCATTTTTACCGTACCCTGGGTTATTTGCTCAAATTTAACCTGCTGGCCCTGGCGGATTAAGCGCGTTGAACCCCATGCCGGCGCTTTGTTGTCGATCTTGCGGCGAACCCATGACCAATGTGGCTCTGCGAAGCCGCAAATGGAAACAGGCTGAAATTATGGGGAGCCGAGGCTGACCGGGGCCAAAGGATCTTCCGGTTTTTGGGCCGGGTTGGCGGTGTTTGAGGATGTTGCGGCGGGATCTCCCGGCTCGCCAGAGGCCAGGGCCGGGAGCGAGATGACCTGGGCGGTTAGCAGAGCTTCCGGCTGCATTTGCCCGGTTTCATACAGGAGCTGCAACTGGCTGATGTTATAGTTCATCACGGCGGTGTACAGGTTCAGGCGGGTCGAAGTCAGGTTGGCTTCCGCCTGGATGACTTCCAGGTTCAGGGCCACGCCCGCCTCAAAGCGGGCCTTGGCGATTCGGTAGGCTTCCTCCGCCTCGTGGCAGCGTTGCTGGTTTAACGAGAGTTGATCTTTATACAGCTTGTAATCCAGCAACGCGTCTGAAATGGATTTTTGAATATCCTGAAGCTGCTTGGCCTTGTTCAGGGCGGCATCCCGTACCTTGGCTTGCGCCGTGCGGATGGAGCCGATACTGTTAATACCCATGTTTTGCAGCAGATTGGTGCTGATGACGAACATTCCTTCCGTAGTGCGGCGCAAGGAGTCGGGATATTGGCCAATGCGCCGGTTGTACCCGCTGAGGGTGATGCTGGGAAACAGATCTGCCCAAGCGGAGCCGAGCTGGGCCTTGGCCTCCCGGATTTGGCTGATCAGCGCCTTCACGTCCGGGCGGTTGTCTTCGGCCAGTTTGTAGAGTTCATTGATGTCCTGGCCGGGCTGATCCCGAAGCCAGAACCGCATGGGAATCAGGCTGGCAGCCGGTTCCGCATCGGCGGAGAGATCCAGGGGCAGGTTCAGGTGGTTCAACAGGCTTAGGGCGGATGAAGATCGATCGTTCTGGGTGGAGAGCAGCAGGTTTTGCCGTTCCCGTACTAAGGTCTGGCTTTGTAGCACTTCCAGATTGGTGCCGACATCCGCGTGTAATCGTAGTTCCCGTAGGTGGAGCTGGCTTTCGGCCTCGTTCATGGAGACTTTGGCCACTTTTTCCCGCTCAATATCCTTCAACCAGGTGAAATAACTGGTGCAGGCGTCCAGCAGGGCTTTTTGGCGGCTCATGTCCAGGGCCAGCCGGTTGCGGTTGTATTGCTGCTTGGCCGCGTAAATCTGGAACAGCGGTTTCCCGCCGGTCTGGATGGTGTAATCGGCGGCGATGGTGGGTCGGTAGGTGGTTCGATCCAGGTTGATGGGCTGCCCGCCGGAAATGACCTCGCCGCCGTTGAACCGCTCCACCGAATAAAACGCCTTGATGTTGGGAAACAACGGCGCGGTGGATTGAATTAGGCCGCCTTCGCCGATTTTGATGCGGTTTTTGGCGATCAGTACTGTCAGGTTATCGTTCAGCACCCGATCGATAATCCAGGGCAGAGTTACTTGCACGGTTTGGGTTTGGGGCGGGTTCATGTGCAGGCCGATACGGGAGGCGGCCAGCGCGCCCGGCAGGTTTGCCCAAAGCCCCAGGCAGATCGTAAAAGCCAAGCTCTTGTGATAAACGGCGCGTATCCTCATCGGGTGGTTGGCTCCCGGAAGGCGTTGTCCACCCGCTCGTGGATGGATTCGGTAAAGAAGTTCAAAATCCGCTTCTTGCGGGTAATAATATCGGCGGTCACGGTCATGCCGGGGCGAATGGGGTAGGTCTTGCCGTCCTCGTCCTTCATTGTGGTTTGGGCGGGGGTAATTTTAACCGTAAAGAACTGGTGGCCCTCGTTATCGGTGTGGCTGGAGGGAGAAATAGCGTCGATGGTTCCCCATAGCCGCCCAAAGTGGTGCTGCGGGAAGGCTTCCATTTTAAGACCCACCTTTTGCCCAACCTGAATGTAGCTTAAATCCCGGTTGGCCACTTTCACTTCGGCGCTAAGCTCAGCGTCATCCGGCACAATGGTGAGGATGGCGCTGCCGCCCGCGACGATTTCGCCTTTGCCATGCACGGCCTGCTCGTTAATGGTGCCGCTGATGGGGGCCACAATAATTTCCCGCTTCATGGTGAGCTGGGCCTGGGCAATCTGGGTGCGCAGGGCGCTCATGCGGTTGGTATGGTCCAGCACCCGGCCCATTAAATCCTGCCGGTACTTGTCGTTCAGGGTGCGCTTGCGCGATTCCGCCTGCTCAATTTCCGCCTGACGGGTGGAGGCCACCTCTTTGTAAGCGTCCCGCTCGCCTTCCTTCAGTTGCACTTCCTGCTCGTAGTCGCTTAAATCCTTCTTGGGCAGGCCGCCTTGTTCGTAAAGCTGGCGGAGTTTTTGCAACTGCTGCTTCTTGGAATCCAGAATGGCCTGTACGCTGTTTTGTTGCGCAATCGCCTGCTGGTAGGCATGGCGGGATGCCTCAATCTGCATATCGACTTCTTGCGCTTGCGATTGATAACTGCGCCGCGTGGAATCCAGCCAGGCTTGCTGAATAGGGCTGAGCCTGCCCGGATTGCTTCCGGTGGCCGCGGCTTGCAGGGCCAGCGATTCCTGTTGAAGCTGGGCCAGTTGTTCCTGAAAGCCGCTTTGCTCAATGTTGGTGGCTTCCGGATCCAGTATCATCAGCCGTTGCCCGGCGCGCACGTGCTGGTTTTCGTTGACGTAAATCTCGGCCACCAGGCCGTTGACGGGGGACATCACCCGGCGTATTTTGCCTTCCGGTAGAAATTGCCCGTTGCCCGGCACGGATTCCTCCACGGTGCCGAACCAGCTCCAGGCTAGCAGGCCGCCAAAAAGCAGCACCATCATGGCCATAAACCCGAAACTTAGCAACATCAGCCAGGAAGGCATGGCGAAGCCCTCTTCCCTGCCCGGCGCGGGAAAGGCAAGAATCTGGCTTTTATGCTTGGGGGCTTGGGTTGCGCTCATTCGCATGGTTTGTCCTGTTGGTCGGTTTGAGATTGATGGTTTCGCATCAGGCTTGCTTGCTGAAGGTTTTATCCACCACGTGCAGGTGATAATAGTAGCCGCGCGCCTGGATCAGGCTTTGGAAACTACCGTCCTCCACAATCATGCCGTCTTTCATCACGATGATCCGATCGGCCTGCTGATGCACCGGCAAAAAGTCGGTGACCAACACGCAGGTGGACTGGGCATACGCTTGCAGCATCGGCGAGAAAATAGCGGCCTGGATAGCCGGTTCCAGCGCATCCAGGGCTTTGTCGATCATTAAAATGGAAGGCTTGTTGATGAACACGCGGGCCAATCCCAGCCGCAGGGCGAGGGAAGGCGGCAGGTTGGCGGCCATGGGGGCCACGTTGTAATCCAGCCCGCCGGGGAGTTTATCAATCATCACATCCAGTTGCGCCAGGCGAATGGCGTCCAGTACGTCCTTCATGGAGGCATCGGGATCTTCCAGGGTCAGGTTTTCCAGCAAGGTGCCGGAAAGGAACGCGGGCCGCTGCAACGCCACGCCAATCAGCCGGTTGCGGATGGCTGGCTCCAGTTCGTTCAGGCGGTAGCCGTCCAGCGTCACCGCGCCTTCGCTGGGGGCGTACAAGCCTTGCAACAGGCGAATCAGGGTGGTTTTCCCGCTGCCGGATGGGCCGGTGAGCACCACTTTTTCGCCCGGTTGAATGTTCAGGTTGATGGGGCCGATTACGCAGTTCTTGTTGGGGTCGGCGGGGTAGTGGAACTTCATGTTGCGGATCTCAACGGCCCCTTGCAAGGCTGGCACCACCACTTTGGGGCGATCTTCGCCGGGGGCGTCATGCATGGCTTGCAGGATTTCCACGGAAAGCCCCTGGTATTTTTCCAGCTTGCTGGCGTTTTCTTGAAATTGCAGGAAGGAACTGAACAGCTTTTGCACCGAACCCACCACGTTGCGGCTCATCATGTTGATGGCGGCATAAGCCCCGTAGCTGATTTGGCCCTGCAACACCTCATGCGCGCCAAAATACAGGGTAAGCATGGCGCCCATGCTGCTGATAAAACCGCCCAGGCTGTTGCCGCTAATCGTATCGAAGCGCGCCCACAGGCTTGAATTCAGCATTTTCCGGCTCAGGTGGCCGATGCGTTCCTTGGCGTTGGGCAAGGCGTTATAGGCATGTAGGGTTTCCCAGTTCTCCAGGGTTTCGCTCAGGGATATCTGGGTGCCGCGCTGCGCCTTGGCGAATTGATGCGCGCGTTTTTTGACTTGAGGGCTGGTAATGGCGGTTAAAACGGTCAGGGGAATCAGGGACATCAGCGAAATAAAGGCCATTTTCGGATGCAGGGTAATCATTACCAGAATCATCACGCTGGAAAACAGCGCGTCCAGCGAGGAAAGCAGAAACAGCGAAATCACCGCCTCGTTGGCCTTCACCAGCTCATGAAACAGTTCCCCGCATTGGCGAATCAAGTCGCGGTTCATGCGGTTGAGGGGCAGCTTGAAAATCAGCTCCAGTATGGTGTCAATGCTCATGCGATCCACCCACACCAGCAGGTGCGTTAAAACCAGGCTACGCAGGCCGCGCACCACCAGGTCGGAAATCAACACCAGGCCCATGCCCAGGGCGATTACATCCAGGGTGTCCAGGTTTTGCCTGCCGAATACCCGATCGAAAATCACCATGTAAAAAATGGGCATCCCCAGCGCGAACACCTGCACCATCATGGAGGCCACCAGCATTTGCCCGGAAACCAGGCCGTTTTTCAGCAGCAGTTTGGCGTACCAACCCAGGGTAAAGGGTTTTTCGTGCGGCGGTATATGAATGGTTTTGGCGTCGGTTCGTGGCGGCTGGGCCACCAGCACGTGCCAGTGTTTCCGGCTGTCCCGGCGATCGACGCTGACTGTGCTGTTTCGGCCATTGGCGCGGGTTACAATCTCGTGGTGGCGGATGCTGCTGATGCAGTGCAGTTCGCCTTCCGTGTCTTCTAGCACCCATGGGGTCGGCAGCTTTTGGAGCTGCGGCCAGCTCATGGTGAGGATTTGGCTGCGAATGCCATAATCCGACAACCGATCCATCAGGGCTTCCAAATCGGAGATGTCTTCTGCGGCGGGCGCGTCCGAGGGGATTTTCAGGGTGGAAAGCAGATCGCGCAGGATGCTGCGGTGGTGGTTGAGGCGAGGGTGTTCGACTGGCAGGGTGGCGGCGGTGCGAGGGGGATTGATGATGGCGGGCGTGTGGATTTTCTGGCGCGAACGTTCGGCGCAGGCCACCAAAAAGGGGAACTGCTTGACGGCGGAAACGGGCATGGCTCCCAGGCGGGCTGTTTCGGAAACCACCCAGCTCACATCGCCGTTTTCCCACGCTTGCTTGTCCCATAAGTCGCCCGGTTCCAGCAGGGCGCGGGTATAAACCGTGCCGTCGTCCGCAATTTCCAGCAGGCGAATCCGGCCTTCCAGCAGGGCTAACAAGTGTTGGGGCGGGCAGTAGTCTGGCGTCACGCTTTGGCCAATTTCCAGCGTCCCCCGATCCATCAGCGGCAAGGCGGTCAGGTCGGCGGTGTCAAAGGCGCTGGGGTTGTCGCCGGGTTCCGGTTGCAAGTTGGGCTGGGTCACCGCAAGCTTGCCTCCGGGTTGATTTGCGCGCTCTGGGACAGGCCCAGCGCGGCGGGCATGTTGCGGGCGGAATTGCTTTGCTGTTGTAGCCAACTGGAAAAAAGCCCTTCCCGCAGTTGGGTTTCCAGCTCAGGGGTCATTAGCAGGTTATCGCGCCTCAGCAGGCGCACCAGCATCCAGCGGCGCGGGCCGACCGAAAAAGGCGCGCTGCATTCGCCGGGTTTCAACAGGGCCAGTTGCTGTTTCAGTTCCGCCTTGACCTTGCCGATGGGAACCGGGCCGACCAGTCCACCCTCTTCGGCTTCTTTCACTTCGGCATGCTCGCGAACCATGCGGTCAAAATCATAATGGTCATGCTGGAACCGGAAATACAGCTCGCGGGCCAGCTTTTCGGCAGGTAGCCGCAGCACCTGGAACACCACGTTCTCCCGCTGCGATTTGTAATTGATAAAGGCGTCCTGAATGAGCGGGGAAGGAATGACTTTGGCTTTCAGCGTTTTTAGCCGCGCTTCCAGCAAAAGGCGGCTTAACAGGCGTTGGCGGGTATCCGGGGCGTTTTGCAGTTCCTCGTCCAGCTTGGCTTGCTGGGGCGGGGAAAGATTGGCGCGATAGTCCGCCAATAAGGCGTCGGGGTTGAAGCTGTCCTCGATAATCCTATAATCGCGCAGGCTGCGTTCAATAATCAACTGCTCGGTCAGCAGTTGCAAGGGAGCCTCATCCAGCCCCGCATCGCGGAGCCGACTGAAGGCATGCGAAACCTCAATGGCCTCATCCCATAACTGAATGCGGATCCGACTCACCATGTATGTTCCCTGATTTCCCACGCTCGCTCTTGAATGGATAGTGTCAGTATAGGAGGGGAAAGATCGGGGTTTCATCGATCAGATATAGGAACTGTGCGGAATCCAGATCGGGTGGGCGGTGGGTCTGGTTTCGGCTTGCCCATGCACCGGATGGAACGGGAAAAAGCCCTTTCGGGCTTTTTCCGGGGATGGTTTTTCTCTTTTCGACTGCGGGGCGATTAATCCAGCGTGTGTACCTGGGTGAGATCCACGTAGCTGTCGTCGCTGAAACTCAGGGTTTCGATGTAGCCCGCGCCGGAACCGACCGTGTGGGCATCCGTGCTGTCGTTGGAGAAGTAGCTCTGGATGGTGATGGTGTCGCCGCCGGAGAAGGTCAGTCTCAGACTGTCGAGGTAGCTGTCCGCGTCGGAGGACGAATCCACCGCTGTCCAGGATGTCACGTCGCTGAGCTGGTAGCTGCTGAGATCCAGCACGTCGTGATCGCCCGATTCGTCGTTGATGATATCGGCCCCGAAGCTGCCGGTGAAGCTCTGGTAGGTGTCGTCATCGGCGCCGCCCACCAGGGTGTCGTTGCCGGTGCCGCCCTCCAGGGTATCATCGCCTGCGCCGCCGGTCACGCTGTCGTTGCCGATGCCGCCGGTCAGCGAGTCGTTGCCGTCGCCGCCGTCCAGCGTATCGGCGCCGTCGCCGCCGTCGATGGTGTTGGCATCCGTGGTGCCGGTGACGGTGTCGTTGCCGCTGCCGCCGGTGAAGTGTTCGAACCCGCCCAGGTAGGTGAGTCCCCCGATTCCCGAGGTCGTGCCGGTGGACATATCCAGGCTGATGTTGGCCGTCGCGCCGGAGGCGTCGATGGTGTCAGCCGTCCCGGTGAAGGCGATGATCCGCTCGATTCCGCTGAGGGTCAGGGTGTCGGTGTCGGTGCCGTCGCCCACGGTGCCTGCTGCGGTGGTCAGGGTAATGGTGGCGTCGCTGCTGTAGTCCACCGTGTCGGTATCGGAGCCGCCCACAATGGTGTCGTCGCCGTGGCCGCTGAGCTGGGTAAAGGTGTCGTTGCCCGCGCCGCCAGTCAGGTTGTCGTCGCCCGCCCCGCCGGTAATGGTGTCGTTGCCTGCTCCAGCGTCGATGGTGTCGTTGGCCGCGCCGCCATCAATGGTGTTGTCGCTGCTGTTGCCGGTGATGGTGTCGTTGCCCGCGCCGCCGGTGACGTCTTCGAACCCGGTGAGGGTGTCGACCCCGTTAATGCCGGAGCTGGTGCCGCCCAGGTTGATGGTCAGGTCGCCGGTGGCGGCCGATGCGTCTACCAAGTCGCCAGTGCCGGTGGAGGCTACGATGGTTTCCACGTTGGACAGGGTGTCCACCGAGTTTCCGTCATCCACCGTGTTGTCCGATGCGCCGATGATCAGGCTGATTGCGGTGCCGATGTTGGTGTAGTTCACGGTGTCGGTGTCTGCGCCGCCATCAATGGTGTCTGTGCCGTGGAAGGCGTCCTGGTAGATGGTGTCGTTGCCCGCGCTGCCAGTAATGTCGTCGTTGCCGCTGCCGCCGTAGATGACGTCGTTGCCGCTGCCGCCATCCACCGTGTCGTTTGCAGAGCCGCCGTAGATGGTGTCGTTGCCCGTGCCGCCGGTGATGTCGTCGTTGCCCTCGCCGCCGTAGACGATCTCGAAGCCGCTGACGGTGGTGATGCCGCTGGTGGAACCGCTGACCGTGCCTGCCGACAGGTCAATGGTGAGATCCGCAGTTTCCGCCGAGCCGTCCAGTATGTCGCTGGAGCCGCTGTAGGCCACCACGCTCTCGATGTTGAGCAGCGTATCGGAGGAGGTGGCGTTGAAAGCGACCCCGCCGTTCAGATCCAGGGTGATGGTGCTGTCGGTGCTGTAGCTGACCGTATCGGTGCCTGCGCCGCCTTCAACCGTGTCATCGCCGTGGCTGGTGCCCATTGTAAAGGTGTCGTTGTCCGCCCCGCCATCCAGGCTGTCGTTGCCCGCGCCGCCCACAATGGTATCGTTGGCTGCGCCGCCTACAATGGTGTTGTCGTTGGCGTCGCCGGTTAGGGTGTCGTTGCCGTCGCCGCCGGTCACATTCTCGAACTGGCTGAGGGTCACAACCGAGCTGCCAGTGACGCTGGCCACCCCGGTGGCCAGGTTGATGGTCACGTCGCTGGCGACGCCCGCCGCCGAGACTTCATCCGTGGTGGCGTCGGTGCCGGTTACCCGTTCCACGTTGGTCAGGGTGTCCGTTTCCGAACTGCGGTCGGCGGTGGTGGTGGCGCCCAGGGTCAGGGTAAGGGCGTTGGTGCTGGTACCGTCGTCGTAGGTCACGGTATCGGTGCCCGCGCCCCCTTCGATGGTATCTTCGCCGTTGGCGTCGGTCTCGTTAAAGGTGTCGTTTGCCGCGCCGCCGTCCAGACTGTCGTTGCCCGCACCGCCGGTAATGGTGTCGTCGCCCGCACTGCCCGCCACGCTGTCGTCGCCCGCGCCGCCCAGCAGGGAGTCGTTGCCGCTGCCGCCGTCAATGGTGTCGTTGGCCGCGCCGCCGTCAATGGTGTTGGCTGCGGTGGTGCCGGTCAGGGTATCGTTGCCCGCGCCGCCGGTCACGTTCTCGAACTGGCTGAGGAACACGACTCCCGTTGAGACGCCGCTGGCGGTTCCGGTGCTGAGATCGATGCTGATGTCGCCGGTCTGGTTGGTGGCGTTAATGGTGTCGGTGGTGGCGTCGGTGCCGACGATCCGCTCGACGTTGGTCAGGGTGTCGGTATCCGCGCCGCGAACCACGGTGGTGTCGCCCACGTTCAGGTTTACCGTCAGGGCGCTGGAGGAGGTGTTGTCGTCGTAGTTCACGGTATCGGTGTCCGCGCCGCCCTCAATGGTGTCTGAGCCGTTGGAGGCCACTTCGGTGAAGGTGTCGTTGTCGGCCCCGCCGTCCAGGCTGTCGTTGCCCAGGCCGCCCACCATGGTGTCGTTGCCTGCCGCGCCTGCCACGGTATCGTTTGCCGCGCCGCCGTTCAGGGTGTTGTCGTTGGCGTCGCCGGTAATGGTGTCGTTGCCGCTGCCGCCGGTCACGTTCTCGAACTGGCTGACGTAGGTGAGGCCCACCGCCGTGCCGCTGACCGTGTTCGCGCCGAGATCGATGGTGACATCCGCAGTCAGGGTAGAGGCGCTGATGGTGTCGCTGGTGGCATCGGTGCCGATGATGCGTTCCACGTTGGTGATGGTGTCCGTGTTATTGGTGCCTGCGGTGGATGTGGCCCGAACCACCGTCATGTTGGAGGCGGCAATGTTCAGGGTTGTCGCGTGGGTGCTGGTGCCGTCGTCGTAGCTGATTTCATCATCCGTACCCGCGCCGCCGTTAATGGTATCGTTGCCGTCGTTGTCGGTAGCCACGAACGAATCATTTTCGGAGCCGCCGTCCAGGTTGTCGTTGCCTGCGCCGCCGGTAATGGTGTCGTTGTCCGCACCGCCGGTAATGGTGTCGTTGCCCGCGCCGCCGTCCAGGCTATCGTTGCCTGCGCCGCCAGCCACGGTGTCGTTGCCCGCGCCGCCGCTAATGGTGTCTTCGCCGTCCCCGGCATCCAGGTTGTTATTGTTGGTGTCGCCGGTAATGGTGTCGTTGCCGGTGCCGCCGGTCACGTTCTCGAACTGGCTGATGGTAGCCAGGCCCACCGCCGTGCCGCTGACCGTGCCTGCGGACAGGTCAATGGTCAGATCCGCGCTGAGGGTGGAGCCGCTGATGGTATCGGAGGTGGCGTCCGTACCGACCACCCGTTCTATGTTGGTGAGGGTATCGGTCTGGGTTGCCCGTACGCCGGTCATATCGCTGGAGCCGATGTTCAGGGTGACTGCGGTGGCGGAGGTGCTGTCGTCGTAGTTCACGGTATCGGTGCCTGTCCCGCCTTCAATGGTGTCCGCGCCATCGCCGGTGGCTTCATTAAAGGTGTCGTTGTCCGCGCCGCCGTCCAGCGTATCGGCTCCCGCGCCGCCGGTAATGGTGTCGTTGGCCGCGCCGCCGTCAATGGTGTTGGCTGCGCTGCTGCCGGTCAGGGTGTCGTTGCCGTCGCCGCCGGTCACGTTCTCGAACTGGCTGAAGGCGACCACCGAGCTGCCGGTGACGCTGGCCACCCCGGTGGTCAGGTTGATGGTCACGTTGGAAGTGACCGTGGAGGCGCTGATGGTGTCGGTGGTGGCGTCGGTGCCGGTGACGGTTTCCACGTTGGTCAGGGTGTCCGTTTCCGAGCTGCGGACTGCCGTGGTAGTTGCTCCCAGGTTCAGCGTCAGGTCGTTGGTGCTGGTGCCGTCGTCGTAGTTCAGCACATCGTTGCCCGCGCCGCCGTCGATGGTGTCGGTGCCATCCACATCGGTGGCGGTAATGGTGTCGTTACCCGCACCGCCGGAAATGCTGTCGTTATCATCGCCGCCAGTCAGGGTGTCGTTGCCCGCGCCGCCGTCCAGGGTGTCGTTGCCCGCACCGGAACTGATGGTGTTGTTGCTGGTGTCGCCGGTAATGGTGTCGTTGCCGTCGCCGCCGGTGACGCGCTCGAACTGGCTGACGTAAGTCAGGCCGTTGGCCGCGCCGGAGACTGCGCCCGTGCTGAGGTTGATGGTAAGATCGGTGGCCAGGGCCGAAGCGTCGATGCTATCGGTGGTGGCATCGGTTCCGACCACCCGTTCCACGTTGGTCAGGGTGTCGTCCTCGGTTGCGCGAGTGGCGGTCATGTCGCTGGAACTCAAGGTCAGGGTGACTGCCGTGGCGGTGGTGCCGTCGTCGTAAGTCACGGTGTCGGTGCCCGCGCCGCCTTCAATCGCATCTTCGCCGTTGCCGGTGGTCTCGTTGAAGGTGTCGTTTTCGGAGCCGCCATCCAGGGTGTCGTTGCCCGCGCCGCCGGTAATGGTGTCGTTGTCGGCCCCGCCGTTCACGGTGTCGTTGCCTGCGCCGCCGTCCAGGCTGTCGTTGCCCGCGCCGCCGTCCACGCTGTCATCGCCCGCGCCGCCGCTTTCCGTATCGTTGCCGGTCGCGCCGTCCAGGGTGTCGTTGCCGTCGCCGCCGTTCAGGGTGTTGTTGCCGGTGTCGCCGGTAATGTCGTCGTTGCCGGTGCCGCCGGTCACGTTCTCGAACTGGCTGATGGTGGCCAGGCCGTTAGCCGCCCCGCTGACCGTGCCTGCGGTCAGGTCAATGGTCAAGTCGGTGCTGAGGGCGGAGCCGCTGAGGGTATCCGTGGTGGCGTCGGTGGCTGTCACCGACTCGATGTTGGTGAGCGTATCGGTATCGCTGCCCCGCGCCGCGGTCATGTTGCCGGTGGCCAGGTTCAGGGTGACTGCGGTGGCGGTGGTTCCGTCGTCGTAGGTCACGGTATCCGTATCGGCGCCGCCGTCGATGCTGTCGGAGCCGTTGCTGGCCACTTCCCGGAAGGTGTCGTTTTCGGAGCCGCCATCTAGGGTGTCGTTGCCCGTGCCGCCGAGAATGGTGTCCTCGTCCGCGCCGCCGGTAATGTTGTCGTTGCCTGCGCCGCCGTCCATGCTGTCGTTGCCTGCCGCGCCGGTCAGGGTGTTGTTGCCGGTGCTGCCGGTAATGGTGTCATCGCCCGCGCCGCCGGTCACGTTCTCGAACTGGCTGACATAGGTGACGCCGCTGGCGGTGCCGGAAACCGCCCCGGTGGCCAGGTTGACGCTGAAGCCGTCAGTGTCGCCCACCACGGTATCAGTGGTGGCGTCGGTGCCGATGACGCGTTCCACGTTGGTGATGGTGTCCACCTCGGTGCTGCGGGTGGCTGTGCCTGCGTCCAAATCCAGCGATACGGCCGCGCTGCTGACGTTATCGTCGTAGTTCAACGTATCGGTGCCGGCCCCGCCTTCAATGGTGTCCGTGCCGTCGGTGTTGGTGGCGTTAATGGTGTCGTTGCCCGCGCCGCCGTCGATGGTGTCGTTATCGGCGCCACCACTCAGGGTATCGTTGCCGTCGCCGCCGGTGACGCTGTCGTTGCCTGCCCCGCCGGTGACGCTGTCGTTGCCGGTGTCGCCGTTCACGGTGTCGTTGCCCGCGCCGCCGTCAACGGTGTCGTTGCCAATACCGCCGGAAACGACGTCGTTGCCGTTGCCGCCCGCAATGTTGTTGTTGGCCGCGCTGCCAGTCAGGGTATCGTTGCCGTCGCCGCCGGTGATGTTCTCGAACTGGCTGACGAAGGTAATGGCGTTGCCGCTGAGGGAAAGCGCCCCGCTGCCCAGGTTGATGCTGACGTCTGCTGACAGGGCGCTGGCGTTAATGCTGTCGGAGGTGGAATCGGTGCCGATGACCCGCTCAATGTTGACCAGGGTGTCTGTGGCCGAGTTCCGGGTGACGGTGCCGTCGGTTGCGCTCAATGTTAAGGTGCTGGCCAGCGATGCGCTGTTGTCGTCGTAGTTTACGGTATCGGTGCCTGCGCCGCCTTCGTAGGTATCGGAGCCGCTGGTGCTGGCTTCGTTAATATTGTCGTTGCCCGCGCCCGTATCCACGCTGTCGTTGCCCGCGCCGCCGGTAACGGTGTCGTTGCCGCCACCCGCGTCAATGGTATCGTTGCCCGCGCCGCCGTCAATATTGTTGGCGCCGCTGCTGCCGGTCAGGGTGTCGCCTGCGGTGCCGCCGACAATGTTTTCAAACTGGCTGATGGTGGCGATGCCACTGGCCGCGCCCGCGCCGGAAACGGTGCCGCCGCTCAAATCCACCGTAACCGTGCTGGTTGCCCCCGCTGCGGTAATGGTGTCGCTGGTGGCGTCGGTGCCGGTGACGGTTTCAATGCCGCTCAGGGTATCGGTTTGGGTGGCTCGAACTGCAGCACCGCTGTACACGTTCAGTGACACAGCGCTGGCGGCGGTGTTGTCGTCATAGGTGACGGTATCGGTACCCGCGCCGCCGGTAATGGTGTCGCCGCCGTTACCGGTGGTTTCGATAAATTTATCGTCGCCGTTTCCACCGGTCATCGTGTCGTTGCCCGCGCCGCCGGTAATGGTGTCGTTGCCGTCTCCGCCGGTAATGGCGTTTGCGACGGTACTGCCCACAAAGGTATCGTTGCCGGTGCCGCCGGTGACGTTTTCAAAACTGATGGCGGAAACTAGGCCGCTGACCCCGCTGACCACGCCGGTATTAATGTTAAAGGTTACATTGGATGACGTGGCGTTGAAGTTGAGGGTATCTTTCGTGGTGGTGGCGGCCACTACTTTTTCGATATTGCTGATGGTATCCACCGCGCTGCCCTGGGTAATGGTTCCGCCGCTCACGTCGTAGGTAATGGCGGTGGTGCCTGCGCCGGTGTAGTTGGCGATGTCGAAATCGGCCCCGCCGTCCATGGTGTCGTTGCCGTCGCTGGCGGAAGCGTAAATGGTATCGTTGCCCGCGCCGCCGTTCAGGCTGTCGTTCCCGGCATCCCCATAGAGAGAATCGTTCCCGCTGCCACCCAGGATGGTATCGACGCCCAGGCCGCCATGCAGGTTATCGTTCCCAATTCCCCCATCCATCGAATCGTTCCCTGCGCCACCGGTTAAGGAATCGTTGCCGCCGCCGCCCGATATGGTATCGGCACCGCTGGTTCCGGTGTAGTTGTTATTCGCGGATGTTCCGGTATAGTTAGCCATAAATAGAAACCTCCTTGGGGGGGATGGGAAATAGAAGGGGGAAACGCGGTGTCTTAAATTGTTGCCACTCGGGACAGATCACTCGTTTCGGAAAGCTTTGCGCTGCACCTTTGAATAGTGCTTACGGATAACTGTCGGATGGTTCTATGAAAACTTTAGAGTGTGTGACAATGTTTTTTATCATTTTTATATACTAGGTGGAAAGACTTATGACTAGAGGGTTTTACGCAAAGCTTCCTGAAATGGGTTGATTTTTATGGAACGTAGGCTGCTTTTAGTAGGGAAAGCCACGCGTCCGTTATGTTTTTGATGTTCATGAAGTGAAGCGGAGCGAGAGAAAACCGGCGCGATTTCCTCCGGATGGTGTAGACGTTGCATCACTTATCCGCAAACCGGATGATGGCCATTTTTAACCAAGAGGCTTCTTTTTGGATCTGGATGATGGGATGCCCCCTAGAGGGAACGTGATCCCTAACCTATCAATAGGATGCGTAAACAGGGGCTTGGCCTGAAAATGGTAGCAGAATGCGCCCTTATTAATTACAGCGAGGTATGGATCTGGTGAGCGTCCAGCAGATGTATCAGGAAACCCTGAAGAAAATTGAGCAGGTATTGGAAGATTCCGAACTGGATTTAGGTAAAAAATATGGCAGAATTACGGATTTAATCTTGTATGGCCGGGTCGATTACCTGCGCAAAATGCTGATTGGCCAACTGGGAGAAGCCGTGGTGCAAAGCGGCCCGTTCGCGGGTATGGCGTTTCACCAGCGCGCGGCGGAAGGGTGCTACATTCCCAAGTTGCTGGGCTGTTACGAAGAGGAATTGCACCCGTTAATCCAGATGATTTCCGAGAAGCGGTTATATGAACGGGTGATTAACGTGGGTTGCGCCGAAGGCTATTACGCCGTGGGGCTGGCCCGCTGCCTGCCGCAAGCTAAGGTGCTGGCGTTCGATATTAATCCCAAGGCGCAGGCATCCTGCAAGGAACTGGCGGAGCTGAACAACGTTGCCGATCGGGTGCTGGTGGGCGGACGGGTTGGTATTGAAGACTGGCCGGGCCTGGTGGACGAGCGCGCCCTGATTGTCTCCGATTGCGAAGGGGCGGAATACGAGTTGCTGAATCCCGAACTTTGCCCCGCGTTGCGCCAGGCGGACATGTTGATTGAATTGCATTGGGTGGAAAGCAAGCCGCAATTGGCCGAAAATTTGCTGAACCAGTTCCGCGACAGCCACATGATTCAGATGATTGGTCATGGCGGCAGGAATCCCAGTCAGTTCAACGAATTGAACCGGCAAAAGCACTTGGATCAATTGCTGGCCGTCTGGGAATTCCGGGGCGGGCCAACCCCCTGGGCTTACCTTCGCGCCAAGTCCGCCGGGCCGGTTTAGTTTTCTCCGCTGGCCCTGGCGCAACAACTTGGACAGGGGCCGATTTTGCATTGTGCAAGCCCTTTTCGGCTAATTTTTATTTTGCCCTGATGATGGATTGTGCGTCCGTCAAATTCGTTTAAAGTGGGCAAATCCAACCCGGTTTGTTCTTCAAAAGAATAGAGGATCGCACATCATGAAAAAGCCAGTTGCGCTGAGCTTGTTAACCTTGTTGTTGGGCGGCTTGTTGGCTTCCGCCGCGTTTGCGGAAAGCTTTGGCGGCGAGATGAAGAAAGCGGAAAAAAGTATTCAAAAAGGCGCCGAAAAAGTGGAGTCTGTGGTTAAAAAGGACACCAAAAAAGTGGGTTCCGTCTTTAAAAAAGGTGCTAAAGGTGGCAAGTCGCTCAAGAAAACGATCAAAAAATAAGCTGCCCCCAACCCGTAACACAACCAGCTGGTCAGCCGTGCTGTTTTGTGCTGTTATTTGGCGAATTTCTTCAGCAGCAGGGCGGTCACTTCGGCCATCAGCCGCAACTTGAACGCCTCGGCTCCTTGCAATGGCTGGGCGCTTAACGGCTGTTTTTTCAGTCGCTCCGGTTTGCGCTCCGTCCGGATTGCATCCAGGCTTTTCGGCGCTTGCAACGGATCTTCCCGCAAGGGCTTGCCGCTTTTTAAGGTATGGGCAATCCGCTTTTGGGTTTGCGGCATTTTTAACAACGAAAGAAAATTTTCCCGCTCCAGTTGCGCCATGTCGCTTTCCGTAATGGTTGCGCTGGCGTCCGTTTCGCCGCCGCATAAGGCGTCAGCCAGTGCATCGGCCACCACTACGTCATGATAGGTGGCGTCCCCTTTAATGTAAAAATCGTCAATCGCCATGCGCAACGCCGCCTTGCCCGCACGGCCTGGCAGCCGGTATTGCGTCGGTTGCGGCGGCTGGTAATTTTCCTCCAACGCCAGGGCAAATGCCTTGGCGTCAGACAATAATCGATCCGGGTTCATGGTGATGCGATCATCGCTTTGCAGCCAGTATTTCGCATGGGCGTCTTGTCCCGACGTGGAGACTGAAAACTGAGGCATTAGAATAGCCTGGAAAGCGTTTCGAACCGGCGGAACCGTGCCGCCTTGCATGCCGGGCGCGCGTTGGCATCGCTCTAAATAACGGGCGCATCCGCCCCAGCCGGGAATAAGCCCCACACCGCTCTCCACCAGCCCCATGTAGGTTTCCGCGCTGGCTTGCAGGCGGTCGCAATGCAGCAGAATTTCGCACCCGCCGCCCAGCGCCATGCCGTTTGGCGCGCCCACTACCGGGAACGGCGCGTAACGCAACGCGCTGAATACGCTTTGCCCCTGGAAGATCATGGCCTCTACGGTATTATAAACGCCGCTTTTAAAGGGCGCCGCCAAACCTATCGATTTTAGTATTGGCGAACGGCTTGCCTTCAGCGCTGCGTCCACTAGCCCAATGTTCGCGCCTAGGGAAAAATTCTTGGCTTCGTTGTAAATCACCATTGCCTTGTAGCGGTTTGCGTTCTGGTGGATGAACTGAATGCTCTGATTCACCACCCATAAAATAGAGGGATCCAGCGTGTTCATTTTGGAATGGAATTCCAGGCAGGCCACCCCGTCGCCAATATCCCACAGACTGGCGGAATAATGGGTGATCAGTGGCTTGTGGCCTCGCTTGATATCCGCCAGCCGAAGCGTGCCTGGCTGCGGTTTTAACTCCCGGTATTCGGCTTGGTTTCGCTGGAAATCAAACACCAGCCGGTATTGCTTGCCGTTCTGCTCTTTGTAAAACGGTCGATTGTTCGCCAGTTTTAATACCGCAGGTAGTGGGATTCCATCCTCACTCACTTTGCGGGTGAACCATTCCACGCCCATTTGGTCGATCTGCTCAAACGGCCCCCATTTGGCGTTATAACCGCCTCTCAGCGCGGCGTCCACATCGGCGATGTCATCCGCGATTTCCGGAATGAGATAGGCGGCGTAGAGCAAGGTATCCCGCACCACCACCCAGGCGAAACGCCCCAAGTCATGATCGGCCTCGAACACCGCTCGCGGCCCATGTTTTTTGGCGTCTTTCACCGCTTGAATGTGGGTTTTCTGCACATCATAATAATCGCCGCTTTGCAGGTTCACCGCCTGTTTTTGTTTGCTGCCGTCCTCGTTTTTTTGCATGCGGTAAAAGCCGCCTTTTGGCGAATTTCGGCCCGTACAGCCTTCTTTCAGCAAGCGGTTGACCAGTGCCAGTCCTTTGTCATGATCAAACTTGCGGAATGGATCGTCATCCGGCAGCGTTTTCAACAGGCTATCCGTCACCAAGGGAATAATGCCGATGCCCACCAAATCCAGCAGGCCGAAAATACCTTCCTTGGGAAAACCAATCGGGCTGCCTAAAAGCGCATCCGTGTCCTCGATCTTCATGTTCTCTTCAATGGCTTCCGTAATGGCCCGGAACATGAAATAAATGCCGATGCGGTTCGCCAGAAACGCCGGGGTATCTTTGCAGGCAATCACGTTTTTGCCCAGATAAATATCGCCGAAATGGTGAATGGTTTCCATCACCTGCGGCTCGGTTTGCTCGCCCGCCACAATTTCCAGCAGGTGCATAAAGCGGGGCGGGTTAAAAAAGTGGGTAATCAAAAAACGCTTTTTAAAATCATCGCTGCGCCCTTCGGTTAAATCCCGCAACGGAATGGTGGAAGTGTTCGAAGAGATAATGACGCCGGGTTTGGTGAGCGTCTCCAGTTGAGCGTATAACTTATGTTTGATTTCCAGGTTCTCGATCACCACTTCCACCACCCAGTCGGCATCGCGCACGGCGACCTTTAGATGATCCTCGATATTTCCCGGCATGATGCGTTGCGCGTTGGCGGGCAGCATAAAACCGGCGTTCAGAGGATCAGTCGCTGGTGCGGCTTTCAGCATGCGCTGAATTGCGTTTTTGGCGATAATGTTCCGATCGGTCGCGTCTTTCGGGACGATGTCCAACAGATAAACCTCCACCCCGGCGTTGGCCAACTGGGCGGCAATGCCTGAACCCATGGCGCCCGCGCCGATCACGGCGGCTTTCTTAATGTCCGGTTTACCACTGCTCATTTTAAATTGCTCCGCCTTTGGCTTATGCGTTGGGTTGGGGATTTTCCAGCACGATGGCGACCCCTTGGCCGCCGCCGATGCACATGGTGGCCAGCGCATAACGCTTACCTGTTCGCTGCAGAATATTAGCTGCCTTGCCGGTAATTCGTGCGCCTGAAGCGCCCAGCGGGTGCCCCAGCGCGATTGCGCCGCCATCCATATTTAACTTTTCAATCGGGAGGGGGATGCCCTGTTTGTCCAATTCCTGCAACACGGCCAGGCATTGCGCGGCGAACGCCTCGTTCAGCTCGAACACGTCAATGTCGTTCATGGATAATTCCGCGCGTTTCAGAACCTTCTTAATTGCTTCCACCGGGCCGATGCCCATAATGTCCGGTTCGCAGCCGGAGCCTGCAAACGCCTTTATTTTCGCCAGAATGGGTAGTTTGTGTTTCAGCGCGTATGCCTCAGACGTGACCAGAACGGCCGCCGCCCCATCCGTGTGGGGGGATGATGTGGCGGCGGTCACGCTGCCGTCTTTCTGGAATGCGGGTTTGAGTCCGGCCATTTGTTCCAAGCTGGTTTCCTTGCGAATGCCATCATCATAATCCAGTCCGCCCACCGGAATAATTTCGGATTTAAATGCGCCGGACTCTTGGGCCTTGGCTGCCTTTTGATGGGAATTCAGCGCGAATTCCTCCTGCGCTTTCCGACTGATTTGATAGCGATGGGCGAGGTTTTCCGCTGTGATGCCCATGTTCAAAAAGCCCTTGGCGTTGCCATCGTAAATGTGCGGGTTCAGCAACGGGTTCCAGCCCGCCATAGGGACTCTGCTGATGGACTGAACGCCCGTGCAAATCATCACCTCCGCCTCACCGGCCAGAATGGCGTTTTTAGCGTCCGCAATCACGTGCATGGACGATCCGCAAAAACGATCGATCGTCACGCCGCCCACGCTGCGGGGTAACCCCGATTCCGGGTGCAATACCACTAGGCGGGCCATGTTCAGCCCCTGTTCCGCCTCCTGGTGAACGCAGCCGGTGAGCAGGGTTTCCACATCGGCGGGATTAATGCCGGTGCGATCGATTAATTCCCGCACCAGCCGCACCAGCATTTCATCCGGCATGATATGCGCCAGTTTGCCCTGTTTGGCGCTGCCGGAAGTGGGTTCTACCGCCTTGGCGAACGGTGTGCGCGCGAATGCGACGATGACCGCCTGTTTCATGACGCTTGCTCCATGTTGATGTTGTTCATCGTTTCTTCTGCTCCGTAAGCAACGTTTTGCAATCGTTCGCGCTCTTGCAGGCTTCGCCAGTCAGGTTTTCCCACGGCGGTTTTGGGCAATTCCTCGTCCACGAATTCGATGTGCTTGGGCAATTCAATCCGGCTGAGGGATTCGGATAAAAAATCCCGTATCTGGCTGGCATTGGGCTTGTTATCCGCGTTTTTCCAGAGCCGGATAAACGCTTTGGCGGCCTCGCCGGAACGCGCGTCCGGTACGCTGATCACAATGCACTCCGCGACTGCCGGGTGCTTGGCGATGGCGTTTTCAATCTGGGTGGGATACACGTTGAAACCATTGACGAGAATTAAGCGTTTTTTGCGATCCACGATGTGCAGGTAGCAATCCTCATCCAGGTAGCCCAGGTCGCCTGTTCTCAACCAGCCGTCGTGCAACACTTCGGCGGTTTCCTTGTCGCGCTTGTAATAACCTTTCATCACCTGCGGGCCGTAAATGCAGATTTCACCCACTTCGCCCAGCGGCAGAACGCAATCCGGGTCGTAGGGATCGGTAATTCTGATTTTGGTTCTCGGCAGCGGCAAGCCCACCGAATCGGCCTTGTTCGTCCCGTAAGGCGGGTTGCTGGCGACCACCGGGGCGGCTTCGGTTAACCCGTAACCCTGTTTAACTAGCCCCGATTTTTTGGTGACGCCTTCAAAGTTGGCTTTCATGGGTGTGGGTAGTGCCGCGCCGCCGGAAATTACCGTTTCCAGCGCGGACAAGTCCATGGAAGCCGTTTTGGGGCTTTCGCAAATGGCTTGCAGCAGGCGGGGAACTGCCGGGAACAGCGTCGGTTTTTTCTCCTGAATGGTCTTCAGGGTTTCCTTGATATTGCGGGGGTCGGGCAGAATAATTAGCTCGCTGCCGATTTTCAGGCTGGTCAGCATGGCCACAGTCATCCCGAAAATATGGAAGTAGGGAATGGTAGCCAAAACCCGCTCTTTGCCCGGTCTTAGCAGCGCCGCCACTTCCGGTTTGTTGGAAGAGGCGCGGAAATACTCCTCAATCTGGAACACGTTGGCGATCAGGTTATAATGCGTCAGCATCGCGCCTTTGGGGGTACCTGTGGTGCCGCCGGTGTATTGCAGCACCGCAAGGTCATCCGCATCCAGCGTCACCGGCTGGAAGGGTTTGCGACTGCTGATTAAATCGCGGAAAGAAACCAGCCAGGCGGCGTCTTGCACACCGTAATCCTCAGGCCGCGCGATTTGGGAACCGCGTAAAATGCGGTAGGCTTGCGCTTTCAGGAACGGCAGCACGTCATCCATCCGGCAGGCGATGACCTGATCCAGTACGCCTTCTTTCTGAAGCTGAATGGATTTTTCAAACATGTCTTTCAAATCGAGGGTGATCATCAGTCGGGTATCGCTGTCCACGGCCTGCTCTCGCAGTTCAGAGACAGTGTGCATGGGGCAGAAGTTGACCACCACAGCGCCTGCCTTTAATGCCGCGAAAAACAGAATGGGATAATACGGCGTGTTGGGCATGTACAGCCCCACCTTGACGCCCTTGGTCACGCCCATGGCTTGCAGCCCGGCGGCGGCTTTTTGAATCAGGCTGCCGACTTCCTGGTAGCTGTATTTTTTGCCCAGTGAATCGATGCACGGCGCATCCCCGTAGCGGTGAACGGCGTCTTCCATCAGTTGCACCAGATCGATTCGGGGAATTTCAATGTTCCAGGATGTGCCGATGGGATACTGATCCTTCAGGGATTTCATGTCCGCAATCGACATTTTTTTTTCGTTTCGGGCAAAAAAAAGGTCAAAATCATCCACGTGGATCACCTGTTTGCGCAAGGCTTCCGCCCGATGAAGCAGGCTTGCCTCCTCGGCGGAAACAATCTGTTTTTCCAGGGCTTCGTGCAATAGGTCTTGTGGGTTCGAGGCGTTCAGGCGGCCTTCTTTTTTCGCTTGCCGCATGCGGGCTTCCAGAGTTTCCGCAACCACAACCGCCTCAAAGCATTCTTCCAGAACGGCGAGCGGTTCGTGATCCGCCTTGGGCAGGTAAATACCTTCGGTTAAACGGTTTCGTACTGCGCCGGGATTGAGGATGGCCTTGGCCGCCTGACGATCCATTTTGTGTGAAGGCGACTGAAAGCGCCGTCCGCGCGGGAAAACGATCAGGCGCATCATGGTTCCCATCAGCGCATTCGGGAAGTTTTGCAGCAGCCGATCCAGGCTTTCTTCCGCCTGGAACAACATTTGTCGGCAAGCCCAATGCATCAGCGGCTTTTCCTCCTCTGGGCGACCCTGCATGGCAAAATGCCGCAACGTGCAGGAGGCCAGATACAAATAGCTCATAGCGTCGCCCAGCAGCGCGGAAATACGCTCCTTGCGTTTTACGCTGTCGCCCAGCAGCATCAGGATCATGTCGGCCAGCGTGGCATAGGCGGCGCACAATCGGTTGATGTGGCGGAAATAATATTGTTCCGCCGCAGAGGCTTTGGGCAGGTTGCCAGGGCTGCCGTCCAGTACGCCGAAAATAAAGCTGCGCAGGGTATTTTCCACGCTGTGCCGTACATGGCACGCCATTAAATCACTGAATTTTTTGCGGGCCTCATCCTTGTTTTCCAGTCGGGCGGCCTCGATTTCCTGCAATAAATACGGGTGCGAGCGCACCGAGCCTTGCCCGAAAATAATCATGTTGCGGGTCAGAATATTGGCGCCTTCCACCGTAATACCGATGGGAATCCCGTGGTAAAGTGGGCTAATCAGGTTTTCCGGCCCTTCGCAAATCGCTTTTCCGCCCAGAATATCCATGCCGTCGTTCACGATTTTGCGTCCGCTTTCGGTCATATGGTATTTCAGGATGGCGGATAAAATGGTCGGGTGTTCGCCGCGATCCAGCATTTGCAGCGTGGCGATTCGCGCGGCGTCCATCATGTAGGTGTGGCCCGCAATGCGCGCCAGCAATTCTTCCACGCCCTCAAACTGGTTGATGGAGACTTTAAACTGTTTTCGCACCCGGCTGTAAGCGCCGGTCAACCGGGCGATTAATTTGGCGGAGCCTACGGATAGAGCTGGTAGCGAAATGCAACGCCCGACCGATAAACATTCCATCAGCATGCGCCAGCCTTGCCCGGCGTATTCCCGTCCGCCGATGATTTGATCCAGCGGAATCCAGACGTCTTTGCCGAAGGTGGGGCCGTTCTGGAACGGGATGCCCAGCGGATTGTGCCGTCTTCCGATTTGTACGCCCCGGGTTTCCACCGGCACCAGCGCCAGTGTAATGCCCAGGTCTTTTTTATCGCCCAGCAGCCCGTCGGGATCGCGCAATTTAAACGCAATGCCCAGTAGCGTGGTAATGGGGCTGAGGGTGATATAACGTTTTTCCCAGTTGAGCAGGATGCCCAGTTGGCCGTCCCGCTCGCAGATCGTCCCGTTGGATGTCATGCTGCCCGCATCCGACCCAGCATCCGGTTCGGTGAGCGCAAAGGAGGGAATCTCTTCACCTTTGGCCAGTCGCGGGAGGTAATGGCTTTTTTGCGCGTCGGTGCCGTAGCGAATCAGCAACTCCGCCGGGCCTAGGGAATTTGGCACCATGGCCGTGACGCAGGCGGTGGTGCAGCGGCTGGCCAGTTTTAAAACCACTTCCGAATGCGCCCTGGCCGAGAAGCCTAGCCCGCTGTATTCCTCCGGAATAATCATGCCGAAAAAGCCTTGCTGCTTCATGAACGCCCAGGCTTCCGGCGGGAGATCCTTCAGTTCGTTTCGGATTTCCCAATCGTTCAGCATCTCGCAAAGCTGCTCCACCGGGCCGTCCAGAAATGCGCGCTCTGCCTGGGTGAGTTCGGGAACGGGCATATCCAGCAGCTTGCCCCAGTCAGGATGGCCGCCCAGGATTTCGCGCTCAAAACCCACCGAGCCGGAACCCAGCGCCTCTTTTTCCGTGTCCGAGATCTTGGCCTTTCGGGTGCTTTCAAACGCCTGGTTCCTCAGCGGCAGCATAACCGAGTGGACAAGGGCTTTGTAGAAAGAGTGCACAAGCTGGTCGTACATGGACATGGCGCCTTCCCGTCTTACATCATTTTCTGCGTTATTCCTGACATCGACATCGGAATATTCCGCGAATCAGAAATTTTGGAAACACTATATTCTTCGGAATGATTCCGAAAATCTTTAATCCAATCGTCGGATGTCTTATGGTTGCAAGACAATCCCCTCTACTACAAGTTAGTCTAGCGTATGGAGGGCATGAAACCCTCTACTACAAGTTAGTCTAGCGTATGGAGGGCATGAAACGCAAGTTGGCCAAAGGTTGAGTGTTTTAGCCGGTCAGTAAGATGATGGGAAAACTTTCGCAATACATTTTTCGGCAGGCTGAACGTGCGCCGCTCAGGGCTGTGCGCTGCCGATATCCGCCGTTTTGAGTTCACAGGCATGAACCATGCTCTCAATAAATCGGTGAACCTGTTTCAGCCGGGCGTCCGGGGCGGTTTCCTTCATCATCTGGATGATGCGTGAGCCGATGATCACGCCGTCCGCGCCCGCATTAATCATCTGCCTGGCATGTTCAGGCTTGGAAATGCCGAAGCCGACGCACAACGGCAGATCCGTCTTTTCTTTAATCCGTTTCATTAATTGGCGAAGGCTTTCATCGAAATTCTCTTCCACCCCGGTAATGCCCAGGCGGGAAACCACGTATAAAAATCCGCCCGCGTACCGGCTGATGGCGTCCAGTCGCGCATGCGTGGTCAGCGGCGAAACGATGCAGATGAGTTCAATGCCATACCGGGCCGCAAACGGGGCCACTTCTTCCATGGCTTCCACCGGCAAGTCCGCGATCAGAACGCCATCCACCCCGGCTTCGCCCATTTCCTTAAAAAATTGCTCAGGGCCGCGCGCCAGCACCATGTTGTAATATACTAGCAGGCCAATCGGAATGTCCGCGTTGTAGGCGCGAATGTCTTTCAGCAGCTCAATCGCGTCCCTCACTTTGAAGCCGTTCGCCAGCGTTTCCTTGTCCGCCTCCTGAATAATCACGCCGTCGGCCATCGGATCGCTGAAGGCCAGCCCCAGTTCCAGCGCATGCGCGCCGCCGTTGATCATGGTTTTCACCATTTGGAAGGAGGTGTCGCGGTCGGGCCAACCCAGGATTGTAAAGGGTATAAACGCCTTGTGGGCCTCATTGCCTAGGCGGGCAAACATTTTTTGATAACGATGATGACTAAGTGATGAATCAGACATGTTCATTTATTCTCCAAAAGATAAAACTTGATGCAGGTCCTTGTCCCCCCGACCTGACAGATTAACCAGAATAATAGCGTCCTCCGGCAATTCCCCGGCCAGCTTCTGCGCGTAAGCCAGGGCATGCGAGGACTCCAGCGCCGGTAAAATGCCTTCCGTGCGGGCCAGGGTTTTAAACGCCTCCAGCGCCTCATCATCCGTGACCGACACGTAAGTGGCTTTGCCTGCCGCCTGTAGCCAGGCGTGTTCCGGCCCTACCAGCGGATAATCCAGACCGGCGGCGATGCTGTGGGTCTCATACACCTGCCCGTCCTCATCCTGCAAGGCGAGGCTCTTCATGCCGTGCAGGCAACCCGGCGTTCCCTTGGCCAGCACCGCCCCGTGGCGATCGGTGTCCAGCCCTTGACCGGCGGGTTCCACGCCAATCAGCTTGACGCCCTCGGAAACGGCATTATCGTGCAAAAAGCCCTGGAAAATGCCGATGGCGTTCGAGCCGCCGCCCACGCAAGCCACCACGGCATCCGGCAAGCGATGGGCCTGCATCAGGATTTGCATTTGCGCTTCGGCGCCGATGACCTGCTGGAAGAATTTTACCAGGGTGGGATAGGGGTGCGGCCCAGCCACGGTGCCCATCAGGTAATAGGTGTCTCGCACGTTGCTCACCCAATCGCGCAAGGCGTCGTTAATGGCGTCCTTCAACGTTTTAGAACCAGATTCCACCGCGTGAACCTCCGCGCCCAGCAGCTTCATGCGCGCCACGTTGGGTTGCTGGCGTTCCATATCCACCGCGCCCATGTAGACTTCGGTTTTCAGGCCCAGCAAGGCACCCGCCATGGCAGTGGCCACCCCGTGCTGCCCCGCTCCCGTTTCGGCGATCAATCGGGTTTTTCCCATGGCTTTTGCCAGCAGCGCCTGGCCGATGGCGTTGTTGGTTTTATGCGCCCCGCCATGCAGCAGGTCTTCACGCTTCAGGAAGATTCGCGCGCCGCACAGCCTGGAGAGGTTTTTAGCCTCGTAAAGCGGGGTGGGTCTGCCCGCGTAATGCTGCAACAGCGATTGGTATTCGCCCAGAAAAGTCGCGTCCTGCTTGAATTTAAGGAACGCCGCCTCCAGTTCTTCCAGGGCGGGCATTAGTAGTTCCGACACGTAAATGCCGCCGAATTCTCCAAAAAAGCCTAACGATTGCATGTTGACGAATCTCCCAAAAGTTCCATTGCTTCTTCCGCAGCCCGGATGTTCTGGCAGAAAAGCCGCATTTTCAGCGGGTCTTTCCGCCCCGGCGAACGCTCTACCCCGGAGGCCACATCCACGCCATCCGGCCTGCGTGTAAGGATTACATCACCGACGTTCGCCGGGTTCAACCCACCGGCCACAAAATGGTGGGTGCTGCGCAATGTTTCGCAAACGGCCGGTGGCAGCGAAAACGAGGCAAAACTCATTCCCTTGGCGTGTTTAGGCAAATCCAGCAACAGGGATTCGATGTTGGCGTTGCCGGACGGCGCGTATTGCTCCAGTTGCCCGAGCAGATCGGCTTCATTGAAATCCGGATCCAAAATGACCGTCTTGATTGCGGGAATTGGCAATGACTGGCAGAACGACAGCGTTTCACCGCCATGCAGTTGCGCCAGATCCAAGCCGACCTGGGTGTGAATGTCATGGATTTCCGCCGCCGAATGATCCTGAAATACGCCCACCAGTTTAATAGCCGGGTTTTTAGCCCGAACTGCCTTGGCAACCTTCTTGGCTGTCCCCGGCAAAATGTGGCGAGGGGAAGCGGGTACGAAAATCAGGCCCAGCAAATTTGCCCCGGCGTCAATAGCATCCAGCGCATCGGTTTCATTGGTAATGCCGCAAATTTTAATGGCGGTTCTCCTCATGCGCGGGTCAGCTCCTGTAACGCATCTGCCAGTTTGTCGGCGGGCTGACGCATCATGGCCGAGCCAATCAGGAAACCATCGCAAAACGGCTGGATGCGCTCGATATCGGCCCGGCTCTCAATCCCGCTGGCGGATATCCGTAAAATGTCCTTTGGTATCCGACCGGACAAGCGGGTGGTGGTTTTCATGTCCATTTCCAGGGTTTGTAGGTTGCGGTTGTTAATCAGCAAAATGGAAGGGTTAAATTGCAGCGCCCGTTCCACCTCATCCTCGGTTTGCACTTCCACCAGGGGGGTAAGGCCCAGCGAGCGAGAAACATCCATTAATTCGGCCAGTTGTGCATCTTCCAGGGATTTCACGATTAACAGGACTGCCGCTGCGCCTGCCAGCCGCGCTTCGTAAACCTGGTACGGATCAATGATAAAATCCTTGCACAAAACCGGGTGCGGCGTTTGTTTCGCCACTTGGGAGAGTAAATCCAGACTCCCTCCGAAAAAATGCGCGTCTGTCAGCACGGAAATGGCGATACCATATTGGTTGTAGGCCGGTAAAATTCCGCTGAGATCCAAATTGGGGGCCAATATTCCCGCAGACGGCGAGGCTGGCTTTATTTCCAACATAATCTTGGTTATAAGCGGGGCAGCCGGGCCGTTTTGTCGAAACGCGGCTTCCAACTGGTTTGGAGGGCAGGGCATAACGGCTTGCGCCAAATCCGCAAAACTGCGCTGTTTTTTGCGGCTCGCGACTTCTTCCCGTTTGTGGGCCACAATGGTGTCCAGCACGGATTTACCGGTTGAAATCGTCATAAGCCCTCCGGCATTGCTCAAACTTTTCTCTTACTTTGTGGTCGGCTAGCAGCTCTTTTGCAAAGGCCACGCCATCCTCCAGAGAGGCGGCCTTACCTGCTACATAAAGCCCCGCGCCCGCATTCAGGCAAACCATGTGATAGTATGCGGAATGGGAATCTTCCCCTGAAATGAGCTGGTGAAAAATAGTCGCATTTTCATCCGGCTGGTGATCGGCATGGGGAGGGATAATTCCAAGTGGCGGGCAATTGAGCGTTTTTTCCAGCAGCGCGCCCGACTCGATTTGAAGAATCCGGGTTTTGCCCTCGCAGGCAATCTCATCCAAGCCGGTGGAAGGCTGGTTGGCCGAATGTTCAAGCGGGCTATGCACCACCCAAGCCTTTTGGGTTTCCGGGCAGGATTCCGCCAGATAAGTTGCCATCAGGCTTTGCATGCCGCTATGTGACACGCCTAGAAGTCTGTGGCTGGGTTTTATCGGGTTGAGCAACGGGCCGATAAAGTTGAAAATAGTGCGTGTTCCCAGGGCTTTGCGCAGTCGGCTCAGTGGCGCCAGGCAAGGGTAGCATTGGGGAGCGTACAGAAACGCCAGGTTGCAGCGTTCTAAAAGATGCGGCAAAGTTTCGGGCCGGGTTTCCGGCGGGAATCCAAGGCTTTCCAGAAAATCAAAACTTCCGCTTTGGCTGCTCATCGCCCGGTTGCCGAATTTAACTACCCGAACCCCGGCGGCGGCCACTACAAACGCCACTGTGGTGGAGGTGTTGTAATGGGAGACTCCGCTGCCGCCAGTCCCGCAGCAGTCCATAACGGGGCTATCCACCGCAGGGATTGCTATTGCAGTCTGCTGAACGGTTTGCACCAGTTTCTGGAGCATGGCGGGCGTAACCTGCTCCGGTGTGAGGCGAAGTAGCCAATGGCGGGCCTCGTCTTCCGGCATGCGCAGGTGGATTAAATCTTCCAACGGAAGGGATTCCATCGGTGTTAACTCCGGCATTGAAGGGGTTTGGCCTGAATTTAGCATTTTTCCAGAAAATTCCTGAGCAGTTTTTTACCCGCCGGGGTGCCGATGGATTCCGGGTGGAACTGGATGCCGTAAAGGGCTTTTTCCTGATGCTCAATTGCCATGGGCAAGCCCAGGCTTTCTTCCCGCGCGGTAATTTTTAAAAAGGGAGGCAGGCGCTGTTCGTCAACCAGCAAGGAATGATACCGCATGGCTTCGAACGGGTTGGGTAAATCATCGAACAGCGGCGATTTTTCCAGAATGTTGATCATGCTGGTTTTGCCGTGCATAATTTCCGGCGCGGAAATGACGACGCCGCCCAAATGGTGCGCGATACCCTGGTGTCCCAGGCAAACGCCCAGCACCGGGCAGCCCAGTTGTTCCTGATGCTGTACGATTTCCCGGCAAATGCCGAAATCCTTCTCTATCCCCGGATGTCCCGGCCCCGGTGACAAAATAATTTTGAACGGCTTTTTGGCGATTAATTCATCCAATGTAATGCCGTCGTTGCGGTAAACTTCCACCGGATGCGCCGTTTGCTCCTGCACCAACTGGTACAGGTTGTAGCTGAAGGAATCGTAATTATCGATAATAATCACCGGCGTTTTTGGTTCAATGGCCGTTTCAGGCGAAGACTTTGTCATCGGCAGACATCCTTTCCGCGAGTTTGATGGCTTTGAGAATACTTTTGGCCTTGTTGCGGGTTTCCTCGTATTCCGCCTCGGTGTCGGAATAATAAACCACTCCTGCTCCCGCATGCACGTGGGCCTGGCCGTCCTTAATCAGCGCGGAGCGGATGGCGATGGCCCCGTCGGTATTGTCCCGGTGATCGATATAACCGACCATGCCGGAATACACGCCCCGCTGCTCCGGCTCTAGTCTGGCAAGCAGTTCCATGGCCCGGATTTTGGGCGCGCCGCTTACCGTGCCGCGCGGAAAACAGCTTCGGATCGCCTCGTAACCGCTGACAGTAGGCTTCATCAGGCCGTTGATTTCAGTGGCCAGGTGCATGACATGCGAATAGCGAATCACCTGCGCTAGTTCCCCCACGGTGACGGAACCGGCCTGGCAGACCCGCCCCACGTCGTTTCTGCCCAGATCCACCAGCATGCGATGCTCGGCCATTTCCTTGTCGTTTTGGCGCAATTCGGCAGCCAGTTGCTCGTCCTCTTCTGTGGTTTGCCCGCGATGGCGGGTGCCAGCCAGCGCACGGAGGGTCATATGTCCTTCCTCGCAGCGGATGAACGTTTCCGGGGAGGAGCCCAGGTAGTGAAACTCCGGAAATTTCAGGAAATAAGCGTAGGGCGAAGGGTTTATGGCCTGCACGGTTCGGTAGACATCCAGCGCAGGGCATTTAACCGGCAGCGAAAACCGTTGGGCCACCACAATCTGGAAGATTTGGCCTTCCGCAATGTATTGCTTAGCCTGATCCACGCTGGCGCAGTAAGTTTCCTTGGAAACCGAGTGGGAAATGCCCTCAAAAAGCTCCCCATCCGGCATGTCCTGGTAAAATAGCGGCTTTAAAGGCTTCAAAGCCGATGACTTGCTTTCCAGCGCGGTCTGGATATGTTTCCATAAGCGCTGGGCGGCCCCGGTTTCCCGGTGGGAGATGAAATGAATCCGCCGATACAGGTGATCAAAGACGATCATTGTGTCATACAGGCCCAGGTAGGCGTCCGGCACCTGGAGCAAGTCCAGCGGGGGCTGCGGGATGTTCTCGAAGTAGCGGTTCATGCCATAACCGAAATAACCCACCCACCCTGCGGTCAGCGGGATTCCCTCCAACTGTGCGGGTAATTTTCCAACGGGGGGCAGATATTCCTGCTTGAGCTGTCGGAGGAGGGTGAACGGGTTTTCAAACGGGGTTTCCTGGCTGGATTCGTCCCGGTAATTCTGGATGTTGGCCTTGCCTGCCTTAATTGACACGCTGAGGATGGGATCGATCCCCATCATGGAAAAGCGGGCCATGCGCTTGTCGCCATCGGCGCTTTCAAACAGGAACGCCTGGGGTTGGGTTTGCTCCAGCTTTGAAAACAGGGAGATCGGGGTTTCAATATCGGATAGTAGCGTAATGATAAACGGTTCGCTCATGGTCAAACACTTTCTGCCAGGAGGGATAGACTGAGGGGAAGGGCGATTGTTCCGGAAGGGGGAGGGAGAATGGGCATTCTGGGTGTTTCCTTCTGGTTTCACTAAAAACTAAAAAACCGCAGTACCTGAATGGGCCTGCGGTTTCGTTAAATCCGGTGAATGCTGGGGCTTCTCAATAGCGCGAGGCATTCCGGGGCAGGCCGGTAAAAAGGCTTTGCCACCACCAGGAAAAGAACTGGCTGGGAACGCTGGGGTTGTTGAGAACGGTCTGCATTGAAATTCCATTTCATCGTGGAATGAATTGACTCCTATCTATTAAAACAGAATATCCCCGTCAATTGTCAAGCAGTTCATGCAATTGGCGTCCTTTGTTCCTGTGAAATCGCAAACAGGGCATGGGTTCCAGTGCGCAGAGCCGAGGATTGGATTATTTTTTATTGTATAATATTTAAATGATAACGATCAGCTTGTTGCCAGTATACTGGTATATAAGCCGCAACATGCCGGTTGTTCAACCAATTACACATGGTCTTTTAACAAGCGTTTTGCGAGCCGGTTTGCACCACTTGGCCCGCAAGCAGTATTTCTTAAATCAGGACGGCGGACGCCGAAATGAGCGCGGTTGGCATCTTGTCAAAACAACAAGGCGTCGCCAAGGCGAGAGGTTAGCGTAAGCTGAATTGAAACAAGCCGGTATTGATTGCAGATGCTGGAAATAACGAAGCTGAAGCAATAACCGAACCGTGAGCGGGACAACCTGTTAATTATTCTCAACGATCAGACTTTCAGGTAATCATTTAAGGGTACTCATTTTTCTTGCATAAAACTTGCATAAAAAAAGGATAAATCGTGAGTGCATCGCTGGACAACTGTTATTTTGATCCCAGTTACCTCTTTTCCGTGGTGGGGGGCGATCAGGAAACGCTCAAGGCCATTATTAACGCCTTTATCAATAGCGGCTCCATCCTGGTTCTGGAATTGCAAAAGGCCATTCAGAAAAAGGATTATGAAACCGTAAAACGGCAGGTTCACAGCATGAAAGGCATGGCCTCCACGATTGGCGTGTCCAGAATCGTAACGCTGGCCATCAGCATGGAAAAATGCGCCATGGATGAAGTCGGCCTGCTGGAAATTGAACGGCTTTTTGCCCAGATGCAGTTTGAATTTAACCAGGCCCGTCACCAGCTCAGCCTGTTCCTGTAAAAAACGGTTGCTTGGGGCTGGCGTCATTCATAACAGGCTGGCTAATGTACAGAAACAACAGCGGGGGTAAAATGGGTTCAGTTTGGCATTCGCCCCGAACAATCGGGCGGGTTTGAGCCTGACCAAAGCGCGATTTTAATTTGTTGAAGAGGCACCGCACATCATGATTTACCTGAAGGATATTATGACCACCGCCGTGCAGACCATTTCCCCTGAAATGACGGTCAATTACGCATTTAACCTCATGCTGGCCAAAGAAATTCATCACCTGGTGGTGATGGAGCAGGATCGCCCGGTGGGTTTGCTGTCCATTCGGGATCTGGACATGATTGGCAATGAGCGCGATCGGGAAGGTTTGCTGGTGAAGGCGGCCATGATTACGGATATGGTGATTGCCAGCCCGCAGACCGGGATTCAGGAAGCCGCCGCCCTGATGCGCGGTAGGCACCTGGGTTGCTTGCCGGTTATTGGCGAGGATTCCTCCCTGCAAGGCATTGTAACCATTAGCGACATGCTGGCCCTACTGGCCGAGACCAGTCAGCGGCTCCAGTTGATTGCCGATTAGATACCCGGAGAGCTTGGGGAGGCCGTTTTTGCGTCAGATTCTCTGCGGGCGAAAGGCTCTGAAATGTAACGCAATTTGTATTTGCTGATTGTTTTTATTTTTGTATGCACAGGCCGAGGCGAACTACGTTTTTTGTGTGCTTTTGACGGATGTAGTTCATTTTATGCCCGGCCTGTTTTCGCGTTTTGGGCCTGGCCTCAGTCTGCCCCGGATTGCCTGAACGGTAGCCGGATGGTAAAGGTGGAACCCGCCCCCGGCTGGCTGCATACCCGAATGCTGCCATGGTGGCGCTCCACGATGCGTTTGCAAATGGATAGCCCGATGCCCGTACCGGTGTAAGCCTGCCCGGCGGGCAGTCGCTCGAAGGGTCTGAATAACCGCTCGGCCTGATCTTCCGGAAAGCCGATGCCGTTGTCCTGTACGGAAATCTCGCAATAATCAGGCTCCGGCTGCTGCGAAAAAATGCTGACTTCCGGGCATCCGCCCTGGGGCTGAAATTTCAGCGCGTTCTGGATCAGGTTCTGGAAAAGTTGCGTAAGCTGGGTGGCGTCCCCTTCCGCCTGGCATAGCGGGGTCAGGGTAATTCGGGCCTTTTGCTCCTCAATCTGGGTGCTTAGGGTCGCCAGCGCCTCGTTTACCAGGTTGGTGAGATCCACGCGGCTAAAATTGGTCGGTTCTTTGGTGGCGCGGGCCAAAAACAGCAAATCGTCCACCAGGGTGTGCATGGATTGCACACAAGCCTGAATGCGCCTTAAATAGTCCTGCTCCTCCTCATTCAGCTTGTCCCCGGCCTGGGTGGCCAGATAGGAACTGAAGATTTCGATTTTGCGCAAGGGGGCTTTCAAATCGTGGGAGGCGATGGTGGTAAACTGATCCAACTCCCGGTTGCTGTCCTCCAGCGCTTTACGGCTGGCTTCCAGTTCCTGCTGGGTTTTTTTGCGCTGCGTGATGTCGTTTATCATCCCGATGACATACAGAATGTTGCCTTGCTCATCCCGAACGCTGGAGGCAGTGAGTTGCGCCCATATGGGAGAGCCGTCCTTTCGCACGTAACGTTTTTCCACGGAGTAGGAGTCGAATTCCCCCGCAACCAGTTTCAGGAACATGGCGTGATCCGTTTCCAGGTCTTCTTTATACGTGACTTGCTGGCAATCCATATGCTTCAGCTCATCCAGCGTGTAACCCAGGATTTCGCCCAGTTTCCGGTTTGCATCCTGCCAGATGCCCTGGGGGGAAACCTGCCCGATGCCGACCGCCGCTTCGCGCACCATGGCCGCGTATTTTTTTTGGCTTTCCGAACGGGCCTGCTCGGCATGTTTTCGATCCAGCACAATCCCCACAATATTGGCCAAAGCTTGCAGGAACTGGATTTCGTCATCCTCATACGCGCGTTCTTCCGTCGTGTGGATTGCCAGTACGCCGAAGGGTTTTTCGGTGCCGTGAATGATGACGCTCAATCCGCTGCGCAGGGAATATTCCCGTTGCAGGGCGGAAGGCGCAAAACGGGCCTCCCGGTTTATGTCCGGCGTCATTATCGCCTCGCAGGTGCGCAGGGCGTATTCGGCCTGTGGATCATCGGCCAGGGAAAAGGCGCGGTCTGTTATGTCTGGTGAAAATCCGGTGGCGGCCAAAATAACCAGCGCACTGTCGTCTTGCCTCCCGCCCGTTTCCCCGTCTTGGGGCGCTTGGGGCGACTGCTCCATAATGGCGCAGAATGGCGCTTTTAAGGTTTTGCTGACAATATCAGCCGTATATTTCAGCAAGGTATCCATGTTGGCGTCTGAAAGCGCCCGCCTGCTGAATTCAGCAATAATCCTGTGCCGCTCAATGCTGTTCTGTAATTTCTGGCTGGCCAGAGGGGCGGCTTCCTGCGTACTGGGCGCCAAGGGTTCTTTCGCCCTAGTGGGCGAGGCGATGTTGTGGAATATGAGGATTAATCCCACCGAAGCGCCGTTGTTGGCAATGGGGGCGGTGGTGTAATTGACCGCAAGCATGCTGCCATCCCGGCGCGCCAGAAATGCCTCACGGTTGCGCACGGTTTCCCCGTTTTCCATGCCCTGTTGCAAATGGCATAGTTCCAGCGGGGCCATTGTGCCGTTCGGCCGCTGCAAATAGAGGATTTCATGCAGGCTCCTGCCGATCAATGCATCCAGCGTATCACCTAGCGCGTGGTGAAAGGGTAGGTTACAGAACAGG
>CABHPA010000061.1 GCA_902168245.1 Candidatus Melainabacteria bacterium | reverse complement strand
TATCCGGGGTGTTGGTCAGCACCAGGTTGCGTCGCCGAACGGTGTCCAGATCGATGCGATCCAGCCCCACCCCGTAGCTGGCGATGATTTCCAGGTTCGGCAGGCTTTCCAGCAAGGCGGCATCCGCACCATGCACATCAAGAAACTGAACGAAAATACGAATGGTTACAGCGCCAATGCGAAATCACTGAAGCAAAAGAAGCCAAACAAGAAGGAGAAAACCAATAATGTCACTATTTTCCACCAAAACCTCTACCGACTGGAATGAAACCATTCAGGCATTGGAGCAACAACAAAAAGACGCACAAGACGAGTTAGCAAGCCTGGGGGAAGTGCGTCAATCTCACCAATTGGCGGCAGCCCTGGGAGACGCGGCGGCAATTGCTGCGTTATCGGACACCAATCGCAAGCGCTTGAATATCCTGAATCGGGTTGAGGATTTGACCGGAGCACTCAGCCAGGCACAGGGCAAATTAGCTCAAACACAAGAACAAGAAGCCCAGAAAGCAAAGCTGGACAAGGCTAAAAACCTGGAAATGGCCGTAAAAACCTATCTGCAAAAGTGCCAAAAAGTGGACGAGGCCATGGAAAATATTCAACCCTTACTGGTTGAATACCTCACGGCGGCCCAAGAAATTGTTACGCTTTTGGGAGAAGACGGCGACTCTTTAACCGTACACGACTTGCGAACAGCTATTCAAAAGCTCCCTGGGGCTTGTGGATACCACTTTGGAAAGCAAATGGGTCTAACAGACCTGAGTTTCTGGCGGGTTGAAACGAGACCGCTTGTGGAATTAGCCCAAGTCAGGGTGAAAGTGGTTCAGAAGATTGCCGACAAGCTGAGAGCCTAAACCAGACACTAAAAACTCCTTTATCTTCAGCCCCAGGAATAGGCACCTGGGGCTTTTCTTTGTTTTTTTCTCAAACCAAAACGAAACGCAGAAAAATTTTTCGAAAATGCGGACCCGCCGGGGTGGCGCGTTACCCGCACGGGGTGGGGCCGCCGGGAGGACCCATCGCCGAATATATATACTCTTGACTGCTTGACTCCTCAGATTTTCGCAGCCCAAAAAATCCAAAAAAATTTTCCGAAATCGCATTCATCACCACAGCCGCCGAGGGGAGGGGCGGGCATCCCCCTATATCACAGCCTTATTAGCAAGCATGAACACAAGCATTCAATCAGTGTTTATCATTCAGCTATCCAATGACCTCATCATGCCCACATACAGACCACCTAACGCCCTGCATGCACACCACTACCACCATACCCACACCTGGATTCTACAGGCATATAGCAATCCTGGGAGTAGACCCCAAAACAAAACGCCTCTGATTCATGGCAGGAATCGACGAGAGCAAACAAAACACCCTGATCAGGTGTATTGATATAGCTCAGTCAATCCGAGGCGGCTTAACGGTCAATGAACTCAATAGTTACAAAAGACAAGCAAGTATCTTATGCGCTCATTCACTGTAATCCCTTTCCTGATAAGTAGTTCAGAACGAATAACCAAACAACTGCCTTGTTAATCAATGCATTTTAAGATAACAACATCATCAATGCCCAATAGCTACCATGGCCCTACCAAGTACAGGATACACTACCACACTACCAGCCCACGCTATGGCAGGTGATACAGTGGCCTACCCCTATAGATACTGGGAAGGGGATATACTACTATCTTTCAGCAGCAGAGAGGCCAGCAGTAGGGGGGGTATTTTTTTGTAACCCCTATACCAAAAGGCTTCTGGGGGAATCCTATACCTAGCCACAGTAAACGGGTTCCTTATCCCAGAGAGGCATTTCCCAATACCGCAATCAGCCCAACCCTCTTTTGGTTTAAAACTGGCCTCAGAATCGACGTTTTTAAGCTGGGCCATGCCAATATACCTGAAGCGTGTTTTTCGATCATTCTCGGCCATTCTGCACGACAATACAGCGTTTTTTTGAAATTGAGCTTCCCTGCTACAATAAAATCCGGAAAGCATGGAGGTTTTTCTATGGCAGCGAGACCGTTTATTTCCACCCGGGAACTGGCCCAAGTCCTGGACAATTATTTCCCGGCGAATGAACAAATGATACGGGAGTGGTGCGAGGGTGGCGACATTCCGCCCAAGATCGCAAAGCGGAACCCGGCAAAGAAAAGGGCGCAATGGTTCATTAAAGTCGCTGGCCTCCCCTCATTCCTGCAAGATCTCCTTCAGCTTGAGCCTGAAGAGATCGAGGCTGTAATGGATGGACTGAAAAAGCATTAACCTGAAGATGCAATTGCTGCCCGGTGAAAGCCGGGCTTTTTTATTGGCTTGAAAATGGAAAACCCCGGTTTGATCCCGGGGCTTTTTTGCTGTAGCCATGATATCGAATTATGATGTTCGAAAGGAGAAACGATGTTATCTATTCACCCTCGTCCGTTTATGACGAAATTTGGCAGCTCGAATAACCGTGACAACTCTGTAAAACTTACACCAATAGACGAAGCCTATAGACAATTCAATGCAACCGCACCTCGGGTAAGCCCTGAGGAAAAAGTTAGGTATGATCAAGAGACACAGCGAAAATCACAAGAATTAATTAACTATGGTTTGACTGGTGATAAAAACAAGTTGCCTCGCCCCGGCCAGAGAATCTGGCAAGCATAGTACAATATCCAATCCCCCCAGCAGACACGGTAGAACCACCAACAAGCAAGAAGGTTGATGAAAAGCCCCTTTTATTACGAGGCAGGCTTTTTGCTGCCCAAAAGAAGTTTCAGGCTGGTAGCAGCATAATGGTTGCCCCATTGCATATTTTGCATGCTTTGTAGTAGATCATGCCTTCTGAACATAGTGTCAAATGTAAGTAGAACTGAATAATGACTTTACCCTCTATTAGTTACGGGCCTCCTGCCACAATGCCTCCCAGTCTTCCCGTAAGCAGCCTGAACTACAAACTAACACCACGGCAGGTAGATAATATCTACTGGGAATACAGCCCTCAAGCATATGCCGTTCACAGCACCGGATTAAGAGGACTTTTTGCCGGAATTGGAGGAGCCGCCATTCTGATGGCAATTAATGGCTGGAAAGACTCTGCTCATCTTGCGGATAAACTGGGTACAGAAACCTTGAAGCGTCTCTCTTACGGAGTAGTGCTCGGATGGGGACTGGCCATGTTTGCAGAACCCTTGTTTACAGCTTTGTCTCGTATTTTGCCCTCAAAGCCAGAAGAATCTCAACACCCTGACGCATCATCAGACGGGAAAATCACGATCCGTTATCTGCTCAATCCATCATCGGGCCAAGAGCACAATCAATCTAATGGTGTAAATCACTCATCTGTTCTACCTTCCAGTAGTCTGCGTTTTGTTTATCCCTCCTCACAGCAAAATCCCACAAGCTATGGGCGGTAAATTCAGAATCCCGTTCCAAGAAAAAAGCCCCAACCAGGGGCAAAGGTAATCGTTTGGAATTAGTTTGAACGTTAGAAAATAGCCTATTCCATCAAACGAGCATTGGTATTCCCTACTTGGGGAGTTCTGCTCTGTTTCAGTTTCTGCATTTCCGTGTTGAACAGTCTTCCCCGTTGCTGGGAAATTGCCCCATATTTCGGCTTGAAATATCCTTCCGGCAGGTTGTAGATCCGGTTAATGATGCCCTTTACGGTATGCAGTCCATAATCCCGAATGCAAACCTGAACCAGCCATTCCTGAACGCCCCAAGCCATTGCCTTTTTCAATGCCTCGTCGGTGTAAAGCTCCGCTCTTGGAACGCCGTTGCCCTTTAAATTATTTAAATTTACTGGTTGTGTGTTTAATTTAATTTCTCTACCGGGAGTTAAATTACTTAAATTATCTCCAGAAATATAATTTAAATTATTTAAAGGCGCGGGTGTTTTAATGCCACCCATGGCGATATCCGCCGGAATTTCCCGACCGTCTTTTTGCGCGGCAATAAGTACCGCCAATTTTTGGCGTGTGTCCATCGTTTTGTCCTTTCTGTTTAATTCGGTGATTATGCCGCCCAAGCCCGGAACCTGGGCGGCTATGATACGGTTCTAATAGGTTCCTTCCTGTAAAATCCGTTTGATTATGTCGCGCAAATGAGGGTATCTTCTCTCCAGTTCACGCAGCAGGGCGGTAAATTCCGCTTGTTCCTCGCTTGATAATGATTCATTCACTACTCATTCTCCTGTGATGCTCCAAGGTTACGGGCAATAGCTTGCACCTGTGCCTTGCTGGGCCGGATGAAAGTCAATTGCTGGGCTGGGGTTGCCCCTCCGTGTGCACATTTGCGGGTGCGGCTTTTCAGCTTCACTGTTTTGCCGTGGGCGTAATAGTAGAAATTGCCCGGCTCCAGATCCCGGATCTGCTCCTCATCAATTCCAGCCTCGGCCAGATAGTCTTTCATGGCTTTGCAATCCTGGGTGGAGGTCATTCCACCGAACCACCAGCGGTTACACTGGCTCAGAATATCCTTGTTGATGGATGCCGGGCGCTGGGTAGCCACCAGCATGTTTAAGCCACGTTTCCGGCCACGGGTGGCGATATCCTCAAACACGCTCAAGCAAGTTTCCCCGTCCAGCTCCGGCAAGCCTGCGGCCTTCTGCGGGGCAAAGATTCGGGCCTCCTCCACAATCAATTTGACCGGGCGGCGGTTCTCCTGGCTGTCTTGCAGGGCAAACAATTTCCCAACAATCAGGGTAAACAGGAGCCGTTGCTCCTTCACGGTACGGTTGGACAGGTCGAAGATGATGGAAATGCCCTGGGATAAGACCGTTTTGATGACATTCTCGATTGCTTCCGGCTTGGTATCATCCAGGTTGACGTTCACCGTTTGATGCTCCCCGCCCACAATGAGCATGGGATAACGCTCGGCTAGTGTGTAGTTTTCGCCTTCGGGGTCAATGATGAACACCGGAACCCCGGCTTCAATCATTTCTTCCATCAAGACACCGGCCAGATAGCTTTTACCCATGCCGGAGCTGGCAAGGATGGCATCCCGATCCCCTGACTCTGCCCAGTCATCCAGGGCAATCTGGAAATCATCCGCCACGTTCAGGAGGCGGTTTCCTGGCATTTCTACCAGCTCAATTTCCATTGCGGGTTCTGGCTGGATCACTGGTTCGGGCCTATTGAATAGCCGGGCAAACGGAAAGGGGATCACCGGGAACAGCATGCTTCATCCTCCCAAGGCCGAATGTTACTGGCGGCCATGACCAGCGCGGCCAAAAGAACCAGCAGGATTAGGAAAATGCCGGACACGGAGAACAACATCAATTTCCGGTATTCCGACTCTGTGATTTCTGGAAAGCCCAGCTCGAACCGCTGGACAAAATGGGCAAGGTTGCTCATTCTTTCCCCTCCGGTTGAGCCTGGCTGAGTTGTTCCGATTGCCTGGGCGCTGGAGCATGGTAGGCAGTTTTTGCGCCCACCAGATCCACGGTAGGGGCTTCATAATACGCGCTGAAATGCCAGCCCCGCAGATGCCAGCCAAGGAAAAAAGAGAAACCGCAGAAGACGAGGAAACAGGTCATCGTCCAGGCAATGCGGATCACGTTCTCAAAGCTGGGACGGATACCTGCGGGCTTTTGGGGTTCGGCTTGCGGTTGGGGCTGGGCCTGCTCTTGTTGGGCGGTGCTTTGTTGAACGTAAAGCATACTGGGTCTAGGTTCTGCCATTTTGGGTCAATGCCTCCGTGTTGCTTAAGCTTTGTCGTAAACGTTGGGTGTGCCTTTCGAGTCTCCTGATCTCGTTCTGTAGCCAGATATGGAAGACCCATTTCTCGATAAAGTAGCGGTACTTGTTGTTTACCTTGATTCGGTGAGCTAAAAGCGTTTTGCTGCCGTCTTTTTTCCCTCTCAGAATTTTGCGGAGACCATGTTCGCTCATGTGGGCAAGCTTGGCCGCTTCTGTCGTGTCATAAAATTTGCTTGGATCTGGATTCATGAAAATGTGGCTCCGAAATGCTGATGGCTCTTGAACGTGACATAGTTACGTGACTACGTTACGTCTGTTTCTGCCGGTATGGATTGTTCTCCCCGTTCCCGCTGGATAGCGGTGTCAATGTCCTCCCCGTATAGCTCTCTGTATATCTCCCTTGCCCATTCCATGTCTTCACTTGCGATTTCAAGTAGTATGGCAATAAGATCCTTCTGGAATCGTGTGTTTTTCGTATTTTCCAATGCTCCTGACCTTTTGGCGGCGTAAGCCCTCACCAGATCGACCGGCATTTGTTCGGTAAAAATGTTCTCTGTCATTGGGTTATGCTCCTTTATCATCTTTAGAATTGGCCTCCTGCTCTTCAAGTTTCTGTTTCTCCAGATTTGCCAGACAAATTCCCCGTAAATAAGCCCTGAATTCCTTGTCTTCATGGGCAATTTCCAGCAAGATATCAACGAAAGCCCCTTGGGGAGAGTTGTTTTCTATTTCCGTCTCATTCATTGCTTTCCTGCCCTCGCTTCTTCCTCGATCCTGGTAACTTCTATGTTCCCTAACGCCGCTACCAGCAAGCGTCTCCTGAAGGCTGGGTCTTCCTGGGCAAGCTCCAGGAGGATTTCAAAAAGCCAATCTTTTAAACTGATATCCGATTTATCGTGTTGCATCGTTTTTCTTATTCCTCACTATGTTTTCGCGTGAAACCCACGCTAAAATCATGCCATGACGGCTTTTTACTCTCTAGCCTTAAAGTAAAATGGCCGCCTAGCGCGTTCCCTAGATGCCCAGGCGGCCTGTGGGAAAGGAGCTAGAGCAATAAATATCGGGGCAGGGTTTGCCGAAGCCAAGATCGGCAGGTCAATTGATCGGCATTGAATGCGCGTGGTAACATCGTCCTATGCTCCTTGTGTGGTTTAATCGTCCCAAGTGAGCGAGGAGGCCGCGAGGTGGCTGCCTTTCGGTCTCCGCTTTATCCACTTGTTGTAAGCACATTACCAGATATGGTAATTTAAGGTCAAGAAGTTTCTAATGGAATTTATTGGAACCGTGTATACACTACAAGCTGTCGCGAATCGAATTGGTAAAACAAAGGGCACATTGCGCCAAATGATCAAAAGGCTTAACGAAAAAGGCGAGCCTCTGGAATTTGGAGACTTCCGACTGATTATGATTCATGGGCTTGGATATATCGGCGTCCTGAAAAATGAAGAAATCGTAATTATTGAGGAATGATCAATTGGCTTTTTGGGGAAAGCCATGCTCTAATTTTTACACTCATGATTCATGGCAAGGTAAGGCTTGACAGGTATAACCCAGCCCAAAGCCTTATAAACAAAAGTATTTGGGCTCCTATTTAGTAATAAGGAGCTTTTTATGTACGGAAAATTAAAACCCGATGGAGTGAAAACCCTTCTTTCTGATGTATCGGAGAAAATTCCAGATCTCAAAGAGTGGTGCTATAAACAACTAGACGGGCTCGATAAAGCCGGTGAGCTGCACGAGGATGAGCAACAAAGCATTGCTGATGCGATAATTGCAGAATTATCAAGCCTTCGAAAAGGCAATGATTACGGAAAGACCATCACAGAACACTTTGGACTCATTTAGTAGCCTTAAACCTATTTTCCAAAGCCCCGGAGATGCCGGGGCTTTATGTTTTCCTGGCCGGGATAAGCAGTCATCGACTATTAAAGTGTGGAAGACAGGAAGAGTGGCCTTAACGGGTAATATTTGTTTGCCAGTCCAGTTGTAATATCATGCTCCAGTTAGTCACCCTAACAGGAGAAAACAACATTGTTCCATACTGTTCATCACTCACAACTAGGTCAATCGATACCAAAGCCAGATGGTGGCTCGAAACCAACCGGCCTAGTCTCTGGATTGCCGCTCCAAAAAGGTATTGTTAATCCTTCTTTGGATCTACTACAAGGTAAGCTTTCGGCTATCAGAGCGGAACAAATCAAAGATGAGTTCAAGCGAAGTGTCCATGCTGTTGCGGAAGCAGCCAAAAAAGAGAGTGCGCAAAGCAAACAATAGACAAACTTTCACCCTAATTGCAAGCCGGGTTAGTACCCGGCTTTCTGTTTTTTGGCCCAGAAAACCTTCCAGCATTGGCGTTTTAATCCGATAGACTCAAGCATTTCTAATTTGGTGTCATCCTTGAAATTGTCATGGTAAAATCTCTCCGCTTAAGCTTGTAAGCGTCATTACCTTGGTTTTAGAAAGGAAAGGCATGTTATCCCCGACTACCTCGATTCATTTTGGAACAAAAAAACAAACAAGCTCTGCATCTTCCACCACCCCGAAAGCGTCTACCAGCAGCTTGGAACAGACCTTATCCCGTAGTGCCAACCCTTCCACAGATACCCTTACATTGACTCAGGAATTGACAGAGAATCCTGAGCTTTTTACTAAAAATCGTCTTACGAAGGGTGGGGAAGGTAATAGCCTCACCAATACTGCTAGAAAGGTTCTAGACCTTTTTACAGGGGGTTTTAGCATGAAACATGCTGAAGATGCCCGGGAGCACGGTAAAACAAGCAAAATATTCCGCGCTATGAATAAACTTGGCGGGAATAATGTAAATATTAGAGTCCTAAAGGAATTGAGGTACATTGCCGGAAAAGAAGGCAAATAATACCTCAATACAGCTATCATGCATCAAGCCGGGAACATTTCTCGGCTTGTGTTTTTCTATCCTACCGTCTGCCACGCTTTGAACTATCAAGAAGGATACAGCAAAACGCCTAACCTTCCCCAGAGCGTCCAATTGACACCCTGGGAAAGATTGGGGTGAGAAAAAAGCCCGGGAATCAGTCCACGTATGGCTGGCTTGGAACTGAGGGAGCTAAGGTTTGTTCGGTAAGATTCGCCCAACGATGTAAGTTAAATTCAACAAGTAGGTCAACCAGTCCTCTAATGACTGCTTCTACGGGCATTTTGGGCTTGTCGCCTTTCTTACGGCTCATGGTTAGCTTGCTTCCTTTCTTTTGAACTATTAACAGGGATTGCAAGTGTCGGCTTCCTTGAGAATGGCCGCCCCCCTTGAAACAGCTTGCGATATAGATTCTAGATATAACAAGACTCAGGCATCCCCTGCATTTTCCTGGTCAAGATAAACGGAAAAGCTTTGAGTTAGATAGGCTCAGGCATTTCCAATTTGGTGCCGTCCTTAAAAACAATGGCTTCAGGCTCAAAAACGAGTTTCATTTTTGATTGTTCCGCACCTGCAAATTTCAAATCCTCTTTTGAAAATTGGTTAATATCAACATATCCGGCCCATTCTTTTGTTTTCCCTGCCAAAACGCCATCATCATAGCTAAGGTTAACGGTTCTGATCTCATCTCCGAACATGTCCAGAAAGCGGCATCTGCCTTTGATGCCCGCAATATCCTTGCTGGATTTATTCTTAAACCCTAACAAGATCTTAACTTGGGCTTCATACTGTCCATTGTAGATATCACGGGGAATGTTACTCTTGCCTACGAACGCCACGGTAAGCGCATTATCAAAGTCCTTTTGCTTTGCTGCCCGATCCCGCTCGATCTTCTCCTTGAGTTGCCGCTCCTCCTCAGCCTTACGCTCCTGTTCGGCAACAAACTTCTTTTGATCCTCGATAGCTTGCCCAATCGTAGTTCCGGCTTTCAAGCCCTCCCCACCAAAAGAGCCAGCAACAGTTTTTCGCGTGATGTAGCCCGTAAACAAGCCCTTTTCCTCTTCAGACAGCTTTTGAACCGCCGGTACAATTTTACTCATCTGGTTTGAATCGACCGGGATAATTTCCGATTTCGGATTGCTGCACCCAGTGGCAAATAAGGTGAGGCATAAAAGCAACGGTATATATTTTTTCATTCTTCATTTTCCCTGCAAGTTAGATTGCAGCATGATATGCCAAATATCAACAGCTCATCCACTTTAGAAGCTGCCCTTGTTTTTTCCGCCAATAAAACAGCCCAGTCAAAACCCGGTCAAATAACGAAACCCTGTCCAGATAACAGTTTCGACCATATTGTTAACGTCAACAAAATGGTCTGGTCAAATAAACCTTGTTCCAATTCCCCCCTAAACCGCTTCGGCAATTTGCTGGGCAGATGGGAAGAACACAGCAGGCGACACATTGAACCGCTGGCTTAACGCTTCAATCTGCCGGGTATTGAGCTTGCGCCGCCCACGCAGAATCTCAGATACAACTCCCTGGCTTCCAATTTCCGGCAATTGGGCTTGTGATAAGTCGTGTTGCTCCATCAGAAACCGGAGAATATCAGCAGGCGAAGAAGCCTCAATGGGGTAATGCTCATCCTCATATTGCTCAATCAGCATTCCCAGGATATTGATTAAGCCATTCACCGGGTGGCCCGGTTCATCCGGGGCTTGGGTCATCAAAGCCAAGAGTACGCTTTTTGTAAGCTCGTATTGTTCCTCGGTATCAATGGGGCGGAGATATTCCCCGGCAAATTGCATAACCGGGAGTTCCGCCAATGCTTCAATCGAAAATTCCCCATCGGGTTTTCCAGGTGTCGGTGTCGTATTCTGCATGAGTCAATACCTCCAGAATGTAGCAGGTTTGGGCATTGAAATGGATTGAAGTGATTAAACGAAAGTCATTGCCTTTGATGTTGAACACAATGGCCTTCCCAACCGGGTCGGCATGGGGAAAGGTTCGGCGAAGCTCCACCAGATTCTTATAAGAGCTTGGCTTCATGGTGTTATACCAGTCCCTTAACTGTTTTTTAGCCGCCGGGTACTTGATACCGGCCTCAGTGATTCGCTTTTTATCAATCAATCTCATAATGAGATTATAACTCAATTTGAGATTGCCCGCAACCCTATTTCTACAAACTCAGAAAAATTCATTACCCACCAAGAAAATAGCCCCGTTAAGCTGCCTAAAACACCTTGCCTATACCTTACCCACCTGATGATATATTTTCGTTCGTTCCTGCCCCTTCTGGCAGGGCATAGGATTTTTGATTGGCTTCCACGATATCGGAATTCCGGCAACGCCCCCGCGATATGGGAATCCCCATAATGGCTTTTGTTTAATTCCCCCGAATTCGACCCAATTAGGGCAGGCAGCCTTTACCTTTGGGGGGCCGTACTACGGACAAACACATCCCGGCCCGGCTTTTTCAAGTCAGCCTGGGCCTTTTTGAGATCTTCCTCAAAGCGCCGCTTCTGTTCAGCAAGTGCTTTTTCCTCCTCGCTTTGGGCTGGAGGCTGGTTAGGCTGATTGGATCTCTGGAAATTCCCCTGGAATGACATGGCGTATCTCCTTCGGCCTAATCTGGATGATTGCTATCCTGTCAAAGCCGCTTATGCTCTGTCAATGATCTGGGTTTTAGCCCTTGCCAAGCATGGTTTATCAATGCCGGTAAAGATCATAAATTGCTACCTTGGCAGAAACCGTGAGGCAATAAGCTTTATGACCTGGGATGAACTGCAACCCACCCTTGAATCCTTGAGTTCAGTTACCCATTACTGGACACTCTTCGCTATTTACTGCTCTAACACGGAACAAGACTGCCAGAATTACTGGAGTTATCCTATCTTGGGCAGGGACTGCCAGATGCCAAAGATTGTAGAGCGGCTCCGTGAGCAGAATAAGCCAATCATCAAAGCCGCTAGGCAGGAAGCCCATATTACATTGAGCCAGAATGAAAAGAAAAACCCTTATCTGCTTGACTTGTACCTCAAGCCGGATTCAGAACCTACTGTTTCCTGTTGGCTTTTAGAAACCAGCAAAGACAGAAAACTTCTCACTGAGAGCAATTCATCCTCTTCCAAAAATTCTCATTTCCCTAGCCTGAGAAGCAAGCTCCAAGATGGATTTTATTTGTAGTTTGTTGGCTCAAACTGTCCCACCAGTGTCCCAAGAAAGCCTTTTTTAAAAACAACCAGTTAGCCAAGACCCTTGGGAGAGTAAATAGGCGGCACCCAGATTCGAACTGGGGGTGAGAGTTTTGCAGACTCCTGCCTTACCACTTGGCCATGCCGCCTTATCGACGTTCAGCATAGGGCGAACGG
>CABHPA010000060.1 GCA_902168245.1 Candidatus Melainabacteria bacterium | reverse complement strand
CGTCTGGGTGATTCGTGCCGAAAACCGGCTACGGCAAAGAAGGATCTTCCCGATCCTCTTTTTGCTATAATTCGCATTCGTCGTTTTAGAAAGAGGCTGTTCGAAAGAGCGGCTGAATCTAGCCTCACCGTCAAAACAATATGGATTGGAGACATGGAACCCATGATCAAGGCAGCGATTGTTGGCGCAACCGGCTATGTAGGCGCGGAACTGGTGCGGCTTCTGGCCCAGCACCGGCAGGTGGAGCTGGTGGCCTTAACCTCCCATTCTTATAGCGGGCAATCGTTTGAGCAAGTGTATCCCCATTTTCGCAATCAGGTGGATCGGGTTTGCCTGGGCGATGATCTGGCCCCGGTGCTGGATCGGGCCGATGTAATTTTTTTCGCGCTGCCGCATGGGCATGTGGCTCAAAAGGTGGATGCCGCCGCATTGCAAAAAGCGCGCGTGATTGATTTGGGGGCGGACTTCCGGTTGGAAGACGCCGCCGAATATGAGCGCTGGTACGGCTTGGCCCATCCCAACGAGGCGCTTCTGAACCAGGCGGTTTACGGCCTGCCGGAATGGTACCGCGCTGAAATCCTCCAGGCGCGATTGATCGCCAATCCGGGCTGCTACCCCACCTGTAGCGCGTTGGCCCTGGCTCCGTTGCTAAAGTCGGGTCTCATTCAGCCGGAAGGGTTGATCATCGACGCCAAATCGGGCGTTACCGGTGCGGGGCGGGCGTTGGCGCTGGGGCATCATTTCAACGAATGTAACGAGTCGATCAAAGCCTACGGCATTGCCAGCCATCGGCACACGCCGGAAATCGAGCAAACCTTGCGAACCGTTTCGGGCCAGCCGGTCACGCTGACCTTTACCCCTCACCTGGTGCCTATGAACCGGGGCATCCTGGCGACCATTTATGCCGGGCTGACAGATGGCGTAAAAGATTCTGACCTGCGGGCGGCATACGAAAACGCCTACGGGAAAGAACCCTTTGTGCGGTTGCTGCCGGATGGCGCTTATCCGGAGACCCGCTGGGTGAAAGGCTCCAACTTCTGCGATATCGGGTTTCGGGTGGATACCCGCAGCAACCGCCTAATTGTGGTCGCCGCCATCGACAATCTGGTGAAAGGCGCTGCCGGGCAAGCCGTTCAGAACATGAACCTGATGTTCGAACTGGATGAAACCGCTGGCCTGGAGGCGCTGCCCCTATTTCCGGCCTGAGGGTCATGCGCGTGTAGGCGGTGAATTTGGTGGTTGACAAGCCCAGCGCTTTAACGGTACCTTACTACTCATCAATCAGAATTTGCAGGTTGGAATTGCATGTTTATCTCCTTCAGCAGCATGAGCCAAAACCGACGTCGCCGCGTCCGCCGAAGCACCGGGCCTGGGATGTTAAACTGCTGTCTTTTATAACGGAACCAACCGCACTGATAAGATTTAGCAAAACCCCCGGCCACCCTTCACAGGAACCGGGGGTTTTTAACATGAAAGGAAGTCAATCCGATGGTCACCATTGAAAAACAGTTACCGCTCCATCCTAATAGCCGGCCCGTTGCCGACTGCACCGGCATCCAAATATTACCGGAAGGCGGCATTGCCTCCCCGCAAGGCTTTGTGGCAAATGGCATCCATGCCGGAATCAAGAAAAAGAAGAAGGATTTGGCGATTATCCATAGCCACAAACCCGCTCTGGCAGCTGCCGTGTTTACCACCAACACCGTCAAGGCGGCCCCGATTCTCTGGAGCCAGCAGGTGTTGGCCAGCGGCAACCCGGTGCATGGCATCGTGGTGAACAGCGGCAATGCCAACGCCTGCACCGGCGCCAAAGGGATGGTACATACCCGTCAAATGGCGGAGATGACCGGCGCCTGCCTGCAATGCCAGCCGGAGGAAGTCCTGGTGGCCTCTACCGGGGTGATTGGCGTACCGTTGACCATGGAGCCGGTGTTAATAGGCATTGAGGCGATGACGGATCATCTGGCCACCGGGGCGGAAGCCGGACAAAATGCGGCTGAGGCCATTTTAACCACCGACACTTTTATTAAGGAAATTGCGGTGCAGTTTGAGCTGGATGACGCCACGGTCACGATTGGGGCCATGGCGAAAGGCTCCGGAATGATCCATCCCAACATGGCGACCATGCTGGCCTTTGTCACCACGGATGCCGACATTGATCAGACTCTGCTCCAGAAGGCATTGGCCGAAAGTGTGGATGAAAGTTACCACATGATTTCCGTAGACGGTGATACCAGCACCAACGACATGGTGGCCATTCTGGCGAACGGCATGGCGGGCAATAATCCTATTGTGGAACCGGATGCGAGCTACGAAAAGTTCAAGCAGGCGCTGGCGCTGGTCAATCGGTATTTGGCCCAGGCCATTGCCCGCGATGGGGAAGGGGCCACCAAGTTCCTGACCGTGACCGTGGAAAATGCGGTTAATAAGGCTGTGGCGCAACAACTGGCCAAGGCGGTGGTTTCTTCCAGCCTGGTTAAATCCGCCGTCTACGGGGAAGACGCCAACTGGGGCCGGGTATTGGCCGCCATGGGCGCAACCGGGATCGATTTTGAACCTTTGCTGGTGAATCTCTCCATGGCCAGCGCGGCGGGCAGTATACCATTGCTGGAAATGGGGCAGCCGGTCTTTTTCGATGAAGCTTTCGCCAAAAAAATCCTGCAGGAAAAAGAGATTGAATTTAACGTGGATTTGCAGCAGGGGGCCGAATCCGCGACGGCCTGGGGCTGTGACCTGAGTCACGAATATGTCAGCATCAACAGCAGTTACAGGAGTTAATTCGATGGCGGCGGCTCAATCCCAACTGGCCCAACCGGGAACCTCAACGCAGCGGGCACAGGCGGAAGCCTCCCGCAAGGCGGATGTGTTGGTGGAGGCGTTGCCTTACCTGCAAACGTTTCGGGATAAAACGGTGGTCATTAAATACGGCGGCAGCCTGATGGGCGATGATGCCGTGAATCAGGGCATCCTGCGGGATATCGCCCTGATGCGGACGGTAGGCATCCGGCCTATTATTGTCCACGGCGGTGGCCCGGCGATTAGCCGGACTTTGAAATCTCTGGGTAAAGAACCCCAGTTTTTGCAAGGGCTTCGGATTACCGATGATGAAACCATGGCCGTTGCGGAAATGGTGCTGGTGGGGCAGACGAACAAGCAGATTGTCAGTTGCCTGCAACAATTTGGCATTCAGGCGGTGGGCCTTTGCGGCAAAGACGGGCTGCTGTTGCAGGCCGAAAAAAAATACGTGGACGGCCTGGATTTGGGCTGGGTCGGTTCCGTGCAGCAGGTGAACCCAAAACTGCTGCATTTGCTGCTGGATAGCGGTATGATTCCGGTGATTGCGCCCATCGGCATGGATACCCAGGGACACACCTACAACATTAACGCCGATGAAGCAGCGGTTGCCGTGGCGCAAGCCCTTGCCGCCGAAAAGCTGGTCTACCTGACCGATGTGCCGGGTGTACTGGTCGATGTGTCTGATCCGGACAGCGTGATTTCCCGGTTGAATGTGGAGCAGGCTCGCCAGGCCATAGCGGACGGGCAGATTCGGGGCGGGATGATTCCCAAGCTGCAAAGCGCCATTCAGACCATTGAGCAGGGCGTGCAATCGGTTCACATTCTGGACGGCAGAATCCAGCATGCCTTGCTGCTGGAGGTATTTACCCGCCAGGGGATCGGCACCATGATTCAGGCCGTGATTCGGCCCGCAGGATCCCAAAACCCGGTTTCCATTCAAGAACAAGCCGCATTCGTTAATAAAGGAAGCATTGCATGAGTACTCTTTCCGCCACGCAGACCGATTGGCTCAATCGGGGACAATCCGTATTAATGAACACCTACAAGCAATTCCCGGTGGCGCTGAGCCACGGTGAGGGCTGTTACCTGTGGGATGTGAACGGCAAAAAATACCTGGACTTTGTATCGGGAATCGCCGTGAACTGCCTGGGTTACGGACACCCGGCGCTGACTGAAAAACTGTCGGAACAAGCCGCCAAACTGCTGCATTGCTCCAACCTGTACTGGAATACGCCCCAGGTGGAATTGGCCGAGATGCTGACGAGCGTGAGCGCTTTCTCCAGGGTTTTCTTCTGCAACAGCGGGGCCGAAGCGGTGGAAGCAGCCCTGAAACTGGCCCGAAAAGCCAGCCAGGTCAAATATGGGCAAAACCGTTCCACGGTCATCGCCATGGAAAATAGTTTTCATGGCAGAACCTACGGGGCCATGTCCCTGACCGGGCAAAGCAAGTACCATGCGGGTTATGCCCCGCTGGTTTCTGAAATTGTTCATGTGCCGTTCAACAATCTGGAGGCTTTACAGGCTCAGTTGACTGAGCATGTTTGCGCGATCCTGGTGGAACCCATTCAGGGCGAAGGGGGCGTTCAGCCTGCCGATCCCCAATACCTGAAGGCGCTTCGCGCCATTTGCGACGAGCGGGATATTTTGCTGATTTTTGACGAGGTGCAATCCGGCATCGGTCGCACCGGCAAGCTGTTTGCGTACGAATGGAGTGGGGTTGCGCCCGACATTATTACGCTGGCCAAAGGGCTGGGCGGCGGTTTTCCGATTGGGGCTATGTTGGCAAATGAAAAAGCCGCGCCCTATTTCCAGCCGGGTGATCATGCCTCGACTTTCGGTGGCAACCCCATGGCCTGCATGGCCGGAAAAACGGTTCTGTCCGTGCTACTGGAAGAAGATCTGCTTTCCAACGTAATGGCCCAGGGTACTTATCTGGCGCAAAAACTGGCTGCCCTGAAAGCGCTGTACCCTGAAAAAATTCAAGAGGTGCGCGGCATGAAACTGATGCAGGGCATTGAGCTGAACCAATCAGTTGCGCCCGTCATTGACGCCTGCCTGGAGCGCGGCCTGCTGCTGGTTGGGGCCGGGCCGAACGTGATTCGCTTTGTGCCGCCGTTGATTGTGCAAACCGAGCAAATTGACGAAGCCATGCACATTCTGGCGGATGTGCTGGCCGCAATGGAATAGTTTTTGATTGGAATTTTGATAGAAAAGGAGTCTCCCCCAATGAGCAAACAAAATCAGCATCCCGAAAACCAGCCGGAAAAAATCGTTCTCGCCTATTCCGGCGGCCTGGATACCACTACCATCATTCCCTGGCTGAAAGAAAATTACGACTGCGAAATCATTGCCGTCTGCGTGAACGTGGGTATGAGCGAAGATATGGAACACCTGAAGCAACGGGCGGTTGCGTCCGGGGCTAGCAAGGCGTATGCGCTGAACGTGCAGGCGGAATTCGTGAGCGATTACATTCTGCCTTGTCTGAAGGCCGGTGCGGTATACGAAGGCCATTACCTGCTCGGCACAGCAATGGCCCGGCCGTTGATTGCCAAGAAATTGATTGAAATTGCGATTCAAGAAGGTAGCACCACCATTTGTCATGGCGCGACCGGCAAGGGGAATGATCAGGTGCGCTTTGAGCTTGCGGTTCAGGCGCTGGCCCCGCATTTCAAAATTATTGCGCCCTGGAGGATCTGGAACATTAAATCGCGGGAGGATGCCATTGCTTATCTGGAAAGTCGCAACATTCCCTACCCGGTCAAACCCGAAGAAAGCTACAGTCGCGATCAAAATCTGTGGCACCTGAGCCATGAAGGGCTGGAGCTTGAAAACCCGGCCAACGCGCCCAATTATAATCGCTTGCTGCAATTGTCCGTTGCGCCCCAAAAAGCGCCGGATGCGGAAGAAACCATCGAAGTTACCTTCCATAAGGGCTTGCCTACTCATTTGAACGGTGTGGCGCTCTCACCGGATGAACTGCTGATTGAGCTGAACCGGATTGGCGGTCAGCATGGCGTCGGCATTGTGGACATGGTGGAAAACCGGGTGGTGGGCCTGAAAGCCAGGGGCATTTACGAAACCCCCGGCGGCGCGTTGCTGTACCGGGCGCATGACCTGCTGGAGCAGATTTGCCTGGATGCCCAGACCCGCAGCATGAAACAGCAGATTGCCATTAAATATTCCGAACTGGTGTATGGCGGCCTGTGGTTTACCCCACTGCGGGAAGCGCTGGACGCCTTCGTGGATTCCACCCAGCAAACCGTGACCGGAACCGCCAAGTTGATGCTGTATAAAGGGAATATTATTCCTGCCGGGGTGCAGTCGCCGTATTCGCTTTACGATCAGGAACTGGCCAGCTTCACTACCGGCGAGTTGTATCGGCATAGCGACGCGGAAGGGTTCATTACCCTGTATGGTCTGCCTTCCAAGGTGCGGGCGCTGATGCACCAGAAAACGGAACAGGCCCGGCAGCAGCAAGAACTGGCGGGAGCTTCGGTATGAGCGGCAAGTTATGGCAAGGCCGCCTGGACGGTAACGTGGACACGGTGACGGACAAGCTGAACCGCTCCATCGCTTTCGATCAGCGGCTGTACCCGCACGATATCCGGGCCAGCATCGCCCATGCGGAAATGCTGGGCAAACAGGGCATTATTTCCGTAATGGAAGCCCGGGAAATCGTGAGCGGCCTGAGCGCCATTCTGGAAGAAATCGCCAGCGGGCAACTCACGATCGATCCGCTGGCGGAAGATATCCATACCTTTGTGGAACTGGAGTTGACCCGCCGGATTGGCGACACGGGCAAAAAACTGCACACGGGTCGCAGTCGGAACGATCAGGTCGCCACCGATCTGCGCTTGTACCTGGAATCGGAAATCCAGGCCATCGATACGCTGCTGGCCGGTTTGCAATCTGTGTTGCAGGACAAGGCCCAGGCGCATGCCAATACCATTATGCCGGGCTATACCCACTTGCAGCGCGCCCAGCCGGTAACGTTCGGCCTGCACCTGATGGCTTACCATGCCATGCTGCAACGGGATCGGGATCGCCTGCGGGATTGCGCGCGGCGGATGATGGTTTGCCCGTTGGGCGCTGGCGCGCTGGCGGGTTCCAGCTTTCCGCTGGATCGGGCGGATGTGGCCAGGCAACTGGGCTTTTCCGGGGTGATGGCCAACACGCTGGACGCCGTGTCGGATCGTGATCATGTGATTGAGTTCCTGGGCGCCGCCTCTATCGTGATGATGCACCTCAGCCGGTTTTGCGAGGAAGTGGTGCTGTGGTGCAGCCAGGAATTCAATTTTGTGACCCTGAGAGATGCCTACACCACCGGCAGCAGCATGATGCCTCAGAAGAAAAATCCCGACCTGGCCGAGCTGATTCGCGGCAAATCGGGGCGGGTGTTCGGTAGCTTGATGGCGGTGCTGACCCTGATGAAATCCCTGCCGCTGGCCTATAACAAGGACATGCAGGAAGACAAGGAGGGGCTGTTCGATGCCATTGACACCCTCAAGCTGTGTTTGGAAGCGTTAACGCCTATGGTAGCCACCATGACGCCGAAAGTTGAGAAAATGGCGGTTTCTGTGAAGGAAGGCTACCTGAACGCGACCGAGCTGGCCAATTATCTGGTGAAAAAAGGCCTGCCGTTTCGAGATGCTTATCTGCTCACCGGGCAGGCAGTCCAGTTGGCGGTACAACAGGGGCTTTCCCTGGAAGAATTACCGTTGGTTGCTTACCAGCAACTCTCGCCCCAGTTTCAGGAGGATTTATACCGCGCGCTGGAATATAACGCGCCTGCGGTCGCGATCCGTTAACTTCAAGCTTCTTTTCCCAACACTGCGGCCATCTTTTTTGGATGCGCCGCAGTTTTTTTGAGTTTTCTTAATGAGCGTCTGTTGGCATGCTGGCCGGGTTTCCCTTGCCCAAGAAGAATAGCAGGCCCATCGATAGAATAAACGCGATGCCCACCATCCAGAAAATATCGCTGAAGGATAAAATGGAGGCTTGCAGGTTCAAGATGTTATCCATGGCCATGAGCGCCTGGGATTTGGCCACGGTTGCCGGAGATCCGCCATGCTGAAAGCCCTGGGCCATGCCCGCCAGTTGCGCCCGCACGTTGGGATTGTACAGACTGATATGCTCCGATAAAACCGAGCGGTGAAAATTTTCCCGTTGGGCTAGCACGGTGGTGAGTACCGCAATGCCAATGCTGCCGCCAATTTGGCGGGTTAAATTGAAAAAGCCGGTGGCGGCGGGAATGTCCTCTTTGGCGATAGGGCCGAGCGTGGCCAGCGTTAACGGGAGAAACATCAACACCGTTCCGATCCCCCGCCAAATGAGGGGCCAATATAGGCTATCCTCCCCGGTGTTGGGATTAATCCCGGCCAGGCTGAACAGGGTGAACGCCAGAATGGTCGCCCCGATGGCGATAATGAACCGGGGATCGATCCACCGGCTCAACTGGCTGCCCAGCATCATGAACATGGCGGACACCACCGCGCTGGGGAGCATCAGCAGGCCGGTTTGCATGGCGGTAAAATGCAGAATGGATTGCGCGAATACCGGAATCACAAACAGCGCGCCGTACAAACCCATGCCCAATACCATTGAAAACACGCTGCCCGCAGCCAGCGATTTATAACGCAGCACCCGCAAATTCACCGCAGGGTAGTCAATGCTCATTTCCCGCCAGATAAACAGGGCCAGGCCAAGAAAGCTTAGGATTGCCATGACCACGATAAAATCGGAACTGAACCAGTCTTCGGTCTGCCCTTCCTCCAGCATAGTCTGGAAACAGGCCAGCCCCAAGGTCAGCAGTCCGATGCCCCACCAGTCTACCCGGCGGTTCATATGCGCGTTTAATTTATCTGGCACAAAAAAGAGGGCCGCCATGATCACCGCCAAAATCCCGAATGGGATGTTGATGAAAAAAATCGAGCGCCAGCCCAGTGTGTCCGTTAAATAGCCGCCCAGCGTCGGGCCGAGCGCCGGGCCGATCATAACCCCTAGGCCAAACACGCCCTGGGCCAGGCCTTGTTCTTCCCTCGGAAATGTCTCAAACAGGATGGATTGCGCCTTGGCCAGCAGCCCGCCACCCATCAACCCTTGCAGCACCCTGGAAATAATCAGCATGGGCAAACTGGTGGCGAATCCGCACAAAACGGAAGCCAGCGTAAACCCAATCAGGCAGAAGATAAAATACTTTTTCTTGCCGAAATAGTCCCCCAGCCATGCGCTTAAAGGAATCACCACCACGTTGGCCACCGCGTACCCGGTGACTACCCAGCCAATCTCGGAGAGGGTTGCGCCCAGGTTGCCTTGCATTTCGGGTAGCGCTACGTTCACAATGCTGGTGTCGATGACTTCCAGAATGGCCCCCAGTGCGGCAGTGAGCGCAATCAGCCATTTCCACCAACCGGGTCTGGCTGTGGCGTCATCTTCCGCCTCAATAGGGCTATGAAGGGTCAGGCTGGCGGCATCGCTCATAATCAGCTTTCTCCGGGTAACGGGGCGATTCCTTGCACGAAAATATCCAGCACCGTTTCCAGGTACTCGTCCGTGGTATACGGCACGGGGGACATCCCCCTGCGGAACAGGTGCGCCAGAATCATGCCTTTCAAAATATCCACGGCCATGGCTGAATCCAGGTTTTTACGGACTTTTCCCTGTTCCTTGGCCGCATCCATGTAGGCAATCAGTTTATCTTTTACCGGCTGCCAAGCGTTTACCGCAATCAGGCAAGCTTGTTCCTTCTGGCGGTGGGCTTCTCCGATGAACATACGCACCATCGGCTCATTCTTATTCAATTCCTGGTTGTAGACGACCGCGTAATACATCAGGTCTTTACGTAAATCGTTGTTGGACATGCCCGGCCCGGAAAGTGCTTCCGAGATTTCCGAGGCCGATTTTTCCACCACCGCCTTGAGCAGGAGTTCCTTGGTCTGGAAATTGCGGAACAACGTGGTCTCATTCACCTCCGCCACCTTGGCGATTTCACGGGTGGTGGCGCCTTTGACCCCATGCTCGGCGAAAACCTTGGCCGCCGCCGTCAGGATTCGATCCCTGGCTTTTAATTTGATTTCAGTTGACATCGGTCTTTTCCCCCTGGCTGTTCGGCCTTTTCCGGTTGGCAAGCTGCCGGTTGCCGGGTTCGCTGACTTTAACGCTGACCACCGTGGACATACCCGGCATCAGCAAGTCCTCATACCCTTGCAGCGCTCTGGGATCCAGCAGGATTTTGACCGGGATGCGCTGCACGATTTTGGTAAAGTTGCCGGTGGCGTTTTCCGGCGGCAGCAAGGCGAACTGTGCGCCCGATGCCGGAGAGAAGCTGTTCACATGCCCGGTAAAGCGATGGTTGGGGAACGCGTCCACATGCACGTCTACTGGCTGCCCGGGGCGCATGCGCTCCAGTTGGGTCTCCTTGTAGTTGGCGACCACCCACACTTGCGGGTTCACTACCGACATCAGCGGCTCGCCCGCTTGAACTCGCTGGCCAACTTCCAGGGTTTTCTTGCCGATGCGTCCGCTAGCCGGGGCCACAATTTGGGTGTATGACAGGTTCAATTTCGCCTGACGAACGGCATCTTCGGCCACATCCACAGCGGCGCGGGCGCTTTCATACTGGCTTTTTACCACATCCACCTGTAAAGCTTGGGCTTGGGCGCTTTGCACCACCCCTTTGGACTGGGTCAGCTTGGAGATGCTGCTTTTGACCGAAGAGCGGGTTTGGGCCAGCCGCGCCTGGGTCTGCGCCAAAGAAGCCTTGGCTGCATCCCTGGCCGCCTGGGCATTTTTAAGCGTGGTGGCGGCGGTATCCAGTTGCAAGGCGGAAATCGCCTCCGGGTCAACCGCCTTATATCGGTTGTAGTCGGAAAGCGCCTTTAGGTAGTTGGCCTCCTGCTCCTGCAAGATGTGCTGGGCCTGTCTGACTGCGGAATCCGCCTCAGAAACGGTTTGCCGGGCCTGGATAATGCCGGATTCCGATGCGGTAATAGTCCCCTGGGCTTGCGTCACCTGGGAGTTTGCCTGCCGTTCGGTATACGCAATGTTATTAAAGGCGGTTTTAGCTTGGGCCTTGGCGTTTTCCAGGTTATGTTCCGCCTGGCTCAAGGCGACCTTGTAATCCTTGGGGTCAATAACCGCCAGTAACTGCCCTTGTTGGACTTGCGCGTTGTCTTCCACCAGAACTTGCTCAATAGTTCCGCCAACTTTTGCGCTAATAGGATGCACATGGCCTTCCAGCATGGCGTCATCGGTCTGCTCATACTGCGATACATGCAGCCACCAAAGGGCGCCACCAAGGATCGCTACCGCGCTCAGGCCAATCAGGATGATCATGCTTTTGCCGGAAGGTAACATCTTTGAGGCGGAGCTGACTTTGCTCTTCTTTTTCGCTTGGGTTTCAGGAGGGATGGTTGTCTGGGTCATGGGGCTGAGTCCTTCTCAATCAGCGTGTTAAAATCCGCCGCCCAGCGCCTTGTACAGGCTGACTGTGGCTATGGCCGTGTCCGCTTTGCTCTGGATAGCGAGCTGACGGTATCGAATCACTTCGCTTTGGGTTTGCAGTTCGTTCAGGCGAGGGGCCAGCCCCTGTTGTACCAGGCTTTCGGTCAACCCCAGGTCTTTTTGGGTTAGCGCGAGCCGTTGGGCGTTGCTGTCCATCGTTTCGTAGCCTGCGCGCACCTGCGACAAGCTGTTTTCAACATCCTTGAACGCGTTCAGGATGGTTAGCCGGTAATTCTCAAGTTGCTCTTTCTGCTTGGCCTTGCGGTAGCCAATTTCCGCCATGAGCTTGCCGCCCTTGAAGATAGGCTGGCTGACCACTGCCGATTGCAGGTTGACCAGGTTGCTCCAGTCAAACAGCTTGTTGAAATTCAAAGCCCCTAAGACGAATAAAGCACTCAGGTTTACTTTTGGTAACAAGGCTTTGCGAGCCACGGAAACATCCAGCTTGCTGCTTTCCAAAAGCTTTTCCTGCGCCAGGATGTCCGGTCGCCGCTTCAGTAAATCGGACGGTAGGCCGGTTTCAGTTTCTTTGGGGAGCGAAAGAGTTTCAATGTTGCCTCTTTCCAACTGATCCTGCGAAGCAGGCGGGCTGCCCGTGAGGATGGCCAGCTCATGCGCAAAAATGGAAAGCTGTTGCTGGTAGCCTGATAAGGTGGTTTTGGCTTCTGCCGCATCCCGTTCTGAACGGAGAACCTCGTCATAGGAAACCAACCCGGCCTGATTCTGGGAGCGTTTCAACGCTTCCACCCGCTGTAACAGGCTCAGGTTTTCCGTTTGCATTTTTACCAGGGCATCGCTCCGCAGCAGATTGATATAAGCGGAGGCCACTTCGCTCATCACACTGTTGATAGTGGCTTTTGCCTGGAGTTCGGTTGCTTCCGCCTGCCGCTTGGCGGAACGGATCTGATTCAGGTTGCGCCCCCATAAATCCAGCTCATAAGAAGCTTGCAGGGGAATGGTATACGCCCGAATGCTGTGTGGCGTCTTAACGCCGACGAACGATCCCTGGTTGGGCAGCCCGATACGGTAAAAGCTTGGCGATATATCCGCCGAAGGCATCTCAAGCGCCACGTTCTGCTTCACCAGCGCGCGCGCTTCCTCGACCCGGTGCTGGGCGATGTTCAGGTTGGGATTGTTGCGAACGGCCGCATTAATGTAGGTGGAGAGGTATGGATCCTGAAATTCATCCCACCACTCTCGATCTGGGAAATCGCTAATGAGCTTTCCTTCTGACTGAGGGTGGATGCCGGTTTCCACCCATCCGTTCAGCACTGGGGCAACTGGCGTTGAGGCGGGATCGATGGCAAGTGCAAAGGGGCCGTTACTGGCTAAAAGCAGCGAAAGTCCGCATGCCAAAAGGTAATGAATCCGTTTCATCTTACCGTTTCCGTTTCTTTACGACTCTAGATTCATACTAGATCTGCTTACGTAAAAATGCAAGTGTGTACTTGCTTGTGTTCTGAAAAGTTAAAATCGGTGAAACATGACGCGGGGGGATCGTGTCGCAAGAACGGCATCCTGCAAAGGCTTTGGGTGCAACGCTTAATCATGTTGGATTTCTGAAAATTCGATCGTTGACAAACGATAGAGACCCAAATAAGATAAAACTCCCCCAAGCGCAGGAGCGACACTCCAAAGCGGTCTGAAAAAAGAGAGTTGACAAGCTCATCTGACCGAAATAGGATGTAACTCCGCCTCGAAGGGAAGAGTCACTCCAAAATTCCCCAGTTGACACAGTCGGTTGAGCGAACTAGGATAAGTGCCTCCCTCGCAAGTCGCAAGGCTCCGTTAAAACAAGAGAGTTGACAAGCTCGATTGAAGCGGTAAGCTGAGAGGCCCAAGAGAAGCGTTAAGTCCCTCGAAGCCCCGTTAAAAAGAGAGTTGACAAGCTCGATTGAGACGATAAGCTAGAGGACCGAGCGAAACACTCGAATCCCCCTCGTACCTTGAAAACTGAATAGTCGGAACATTAAAAAAGACTCCGTTCAAATCTAA
>CABHPA010000059.1 GCA_902168245.1 Candidatus Melainabacteria bacterium | reverse complement strand
AACTTCACCCTGTGAGTAATAATTATCTTTTTATTCCTCAAGACATTACACTTTTGTCTGAATATCAGAGTACTCATAGTCTTGATAGTATTTTTCCTATTAACAACATTGGCATGCAAACTCATAGGGATTATTTTGTTACTGACATAGAAAAAGAATGCCTTGAAAATAGGATTCATGATTTATTAGATAATCAAATTAGTGATTTGGAATTAATAAACAAATATTCTGATTTAAAAGCACTCAAATTAAATAAAGTTCGTTCCTGCCTTATATCTGAAGAATCTTCATTGCCAGGAAAGTTTGTAAAATGCCTATGGCGGCCTTTTGACTTCAGAAATCTTTTTTACGAGAAATCCTTAATTGATAGGCCACGCGCTCAGATTACAGAACCATTACTAAAGCCGAACTATGCTATCTTGGCTATGCGTCAAGTTGCACTAACAGGCAGCCTTACGCATTTTTTGGTAAGTAGCCTACCTGTTATCGACCGTGCTTTATACAGTAATAAGGGTGCAGCAAGTGTATTTCCATTGTACATCTATCCCAACTTGATTTCTCCAAGCATATTTGACTCAATAACGAATAACAATACTGGGAGACGAGCTAACCTAAGCCCTAAATTTGTCCAACAGGTTGCCAAGGCGGTTAAGTTGAAGTTTTTGGACGATGGGCAGGGTGATTTGGTAAAAACGTTTGGACCGGAGGATGTATTTTATTATATTTATGCCATTTTTCACTCACCTAAGTATCGCACCCGCTATGAGGATTTTCTGAAGCGAGACTTCCCACGTGTGCCGTTACCGTCCAGCCTTGCATTATTCCGAGAATTAGTTCCGCTAGGCTGCCATTTGGCTCAGTTGCACTTGATGGAAGTCCACGGCCCAGACTTGGCCATTTACCCAGTGGAAGGCTCTAACGTAGTTGAAAATCTGCGTTATGTAGAACCATCGGAGACACCTTCAGGCCGGGTTTATATCAATAATGCTCAGTACTTTGAAGGCGTTCCGCCGGAAGTGTGGGCATTTCAGGTGGGCGGCTATCAGGTTTGCCAAAAGTGGTTGAAGGATCGCAAAGGGCGCACCCTGAGCTATGATGACTTGATCCACTATCAGCAAATCGTTTCAGCTCTGTCGGAAACCATTCGGCTAATGGATGAAGTGGATGTGGTTATTAATGGCCATGGTGGTTGGCCAATACAGAACAGGGCAAAATAAAATTCGTTAAGTCTGATTAGTAGCAGGAAAAAGCCATGACCTGGAATTATCAAATTTTTAAATTTGTCACTCACGACTGGGAAGGCGATGAATTTGCACCGGAACGGAAGGGCGCGCCTTTGTATGGCCTGTTTGAAGTGTTTAAAAATGAAAAAGGCGAGATTTACGCCAGGTGTCAGAACCCCGAAATTAGTATTGATTCCTATGGTGAGGAAACGGATGATCCGGTTGTCCTCTTTAGGGACAAATTAAACCAGATGCTTGAGGATATTAAGCGCCCAGTATTGGAGGATCCTTACCCCTATGCCGATAGTGACGCCATGACCGAGGAAGAGGTGGAAGTGTTTATCGCTGGATGTGCCTTACCTAACGCATCAGGAGAGCAGGCCGATGGCAAAATCTAAGGAAAAACCGTCCCAAGCGGCCATGGCCGGAACTCCATCGGCAGAAAATACCTTGGCAATGCTTCCGCTCACTTATGAACTGGAAACCAAGCCGGTTTTGAAAAAGCTGGCAAAGGCGCACCGGGCGCTTGCAGAACTTAAAGGCGTGGCGGCGCTCATTCCCAATGAGGCTATTTTGATCAACACCCTCTCTTTACAAGAAGCCAAGGATAGTTCCGCCATCGAAAATATTATTACCACGCACGATGAGTTATATCGTAGCGATGTGCTGACACAGCACTATGTTAGCATGGCGACTAAAGAGGTTTACAACTATGCCAGCGCCTTAACGCACGGCTATGCGCAAGTAAAGCGGCTCGGCATCATTACCAATAATCATTTGCTCGAAGTGCAAGCCCAGTTGGAAGAAAACCGGGCGGGCTTCCGCAAGGTTCCCGGCACGGCGCTTCTCAATGAGCAAACCGGGGAAACGGTTTACACACCGCCTCAATCCCCCATGCAAATTGAAGTGCTGATGAGCAACCTGGAACAGTTTATCAATGATGATGACCTCTGCGATTGGGATCCGTTGGTTAAAATGGCGGTGATGCACCATCAGTTTGAAAGTATTCACCCTTTTTATGATGGCAATGGCCGCACGGGAAGGATTTTGAATATCTTATATCTGGTGCGCTGTGGCCTACTGGACTCTCCGATTTTGTACCTGTCCCGCTTCATCAATCAAAACCGTTCGGACTATTATCGCCTGTTGCAAGCGGTGCGCACCGAAGTGGATCCGCTGCACAGCTGGGAAGCATGGGTGCTTTATATGCTGGAAGGAGTAGAGCAAACCTCTTACCAGACTATCCGCCTGATTCAGGGCATTAAAGGGCTAATGCAGCAATATAAGCACACCTTGCGGCAGGAATTGCCTAAAATCTACAGTCAGGACTTGCTGAACATCGTTTTCAGCCATCCTTATACCAAAATAGCCTTTGTGGAACAGGGGCTTGGGGTCAGTCAGGTAACAGCTATTCGGTATTTGTCTGAATTAACCCGCATTGGGTTGATGCACAAAACCAAGATCAGCCGGGAAAGCTACTACGTGAATGAGCCTCTATTTGCCCTGTTCCAGCAAGCAAGCCAGCTTTAGGCATAAGACTAAAGGAAAATGAATTTTTCTGTGTAGACTGCTAGAATAGCTAAAGAAAAACGGTTTTATCTTTAGCTATTTGATGGATTACTAAAGAAAAACCTGTTTCGCGACAGGCAAGGATGTAAGACAAGAAGGGCGTAATAACGTATGAAAGCCGTCATTTTTACCAGGGTTTCCAGTGTGGGCCAGGAAGATGGGGTTTCCCTGGATGCCCAGGAAGCCAAATTGCTGGATTATTGCCAAGAAAAGGGTCTGGAGATTCTGGAAACTTTTCGGGTTGTGGAATCTTCTACCCGTGGGCATCGAAAGCAGTTTCATAAAGCTTTGAGCCTGATTGGAAAACAGAAGAAACGCACGGTGCTTCTGGTTCACTCCATTGATCGCTTGCTTCGTGGATTCAAGGAATATGGCTTGCTTGAAAGCCTGATTGAACAAGACAAGTTGGAAATCCACGCATATAATGAGCGACTTATCCTCAATAAAAATACGTCCTGGACGGAGCATCTGCAATTTGATTTCTCCATTTTGGGAGCCAAGCTTTATGTGGGCCAAATTCGGCAGCACGTCAACAAGGCCATTGAGTTCAAGCTCAGTAAAGGCGAAGTGATTGGAAACGTGCCTGTAGGCTATCTGAACGCCCGTGACCCGGACAGTAAGAAGGCTACGGTTGTTTTAGACAACGAGCGAGCCTTTTTAGTAAAACGCCTATTTCAGGAGTACGCCACGGCAACACTTTCCATAAGAGAATTGGCAAAGCTGTCAGGGCGTTGGGGCTTAACCTCTACCAAAACGGGCAAAACTTTCACCAAGGCGGCCATAGCCAATATCCTTAAAAACCCCTTTTATTATGGGGAAATGATGGTGCGCGGTCAGCGGTATCCGCATGCTTACCCCAAACTCATTGACAAAGCCCTTTTTGATCGTTGTCAGGCCATTATTGTGGGGTCTTGCACGGCAACTCCTCAAGAGCAAAGAATCCAGCAACGGGCTAAAAAGCCTTTCATCTTTCGCGGGTTAATGCGCTGCGCTCAATGTGGCTGTCAGATCGTGTCCGATATTAAAAAAGGGAAATACGTTTACCTGTTTTGTACCAAGGCCAAGGGAAAAGAACTTTGCAATAGCGTCCGTATCCGGGAGGAACTCGCCCTGGAAGTGGTAGAAGGTATTTTGGATAAGATCAAACTCCCTGAAAGCCTGATTAGCCAGATTCATGAGCGTTTGAAAAGCCAGTATGACCTTGAACGTTCCAGTATTAAGGCCGTCAAAAATCGGCTTCAAAGTCAATTCGATGATATAGATACCCGCTTGGAAAGACTGATGGACTTGTATCTCAACCAGAGTATTACACAGCCAGCTTATGACAAAAAACGACTTCAACTGGAAGCCGAAAGACAAAGCATTGCTCATCAGTTGGTTGACTATTCGAAGGATGATTCAGAGTTCCGGGACAGCTTTGTTGCCTTGCTGCGCGTGGTTTCTAAAGCTGCGGAACTGTTTAAAAGTTCGAAAGTTGAGCAGAAACGCAAGATTATCAGTTTGGTACTTTCGAACTTATGGCTCGATGGGCAAGAAGTCCGCTACGAGCTGCATAAACCCTTTGATAAGATCGTAAAATTGACCGGGTGTAAAGAGTGGTGGGCGGTACTGGACTCGAACCAGCGACCTCCACAATGTCAATGTGATGCGCTACCAACTGCGCCAACCGCCCAAATGTGTATTCAATTGTAAGCCTAGTTTCGATGAAACCAGGCCGCATGTCAAATGCTTTGCAAAATGGGCGAATGGATTTACTGGACGGGCATGGCTTGCAGTCCTACAATGGAAAAAGCGTAATCGCTCTAGTCGGATGTAAGAACCTGTTATGGCTAACCCCTTTCACAAAGCGGCTTTTTTCGGGCTGGTATACAAGTATCGTTCGCTATTCCTGCGGTATTGGCGGCAGTTGGCCTTGGGAGTGCTGGCCCTGGCGGCCACGAACCTGTTAGGCTTGGCAATTCCCTTGCAAATCAAGCAGGCGGTGGACTTGATTCAATCCATCATGGCTGGCCCGCAAACCCATAGCATCAAGGGAGGGGCGTGGGGAGCGTTCTACAATCACCTCTGGATAATTGCCGGGTTGGCCACGCTGACGTTGGGCGCGCGGATCGCGTCCCGGCAGTTTTTGCTGGGCGCGGGGCGCCGGGTGGAATTCGATTTGCGCAACCAGTTATACGGATACTTGCTGAAGATGCCCGCCAGCTATTTTTCCGCGCACCCGGCCGGGGAATTAATGTCTCGCATGACCAACGACGTGGACGCCACCAAGTACCTCACTGGCGGGGGCATGATGCTGGGGGTAAACACCTTGCTGGCCTACCTGCTCACCATTCCCATGATGCTGTACCTGAACTGGAAACTGGCCGTGGTGACCTTTATGTTTTACCCGTTGGTGATTTTTATCATGAGCCGGGTGAGCAAGCAGGTTCGCCAAGGCTATTACGAAGTGCAGGAAGTATTGGCCGATATCAGTACCGTGGCGCAGGAAAACCTGAACGGCATGATGGTGATTCAATCCTACGTGCGGGAAGAACAGGAAAACAAGCGGTTTGAAGCCACTTGTGACCGCTACTTTGGCACCTATACCCGCTTGATTCATGAACGTATTCTGCTGTTTATGGTGCTGGCCGGATTGAGCGGGCTGAGCATGTTTCTGGTGCTGCTGGTGGGCGGTTGGCAGGTGATTGTGAAGCAACTGGACTGGGGCGGTTTCGTGGCTTTTACCATGTACCTGGAGCAACTGGCCTGGCCCACTATGGCCCTGGGGTGGACGATTTCCATCTTTCAACAGGGCGCGGCCGCGCTGGAACGGCTGGATGAAGTGTTCAGCACCGAATCCAATATCCAAAGCGGCATCGCCCCGTCAGAAGCGGCAAGCTTGCCGCCTTCCACGGATACGGCGGCCCTGGAAATCCGCAACCTGACCTTTGCCTACCACAACCCCTATGTCCGTAAAAGCGAACCGGAGTCGCTTCCAGTAGTTGAGAGCAAGCCGGTACTACCGGTACTACAAGGCGTCAGCCTGCGGGTTCGGCGCGGGGAAACCATTGGCGTGGTGGGTTCCGTGGGCAGCGGGAAATCAACCTTGCTTCGCCTTCTGCCCCGGTTGCTGGAAGTGCCGCCAGGCTCCATTTTCCTGAATGGGCGAGACATTACCGAGCTGGATTTGGATATTTTGCGCTCGGCCATTGTGTTTATGCCCCAATTGAGCTTCCTGTTCTCCACCACCGTCCGCCAGAATATTGCTTTTGGCAAGCCGAACACCCTGAAAAACGGGAACGGACAAGCTGAACCCGAAGCGGATATCGTCCATGCCGCGGAAACCGCCAGCGTCCATCTGGATATTCTGGACTTGCCCAAGCAATACCAAACCCTGGTGGGGGAGCGCGGCTTGATGCTTTCCGGTGGGCAACGCCAGCGGGTCAGCCTGGCCCGCGCCATCCTGATGGATGCCGAACTGCTGATTCTGGACGACCCGTTCTCTAACGTGGATGCGGAAACAGAGCGGAATATCGTATCCGCCCTCAAGGCCCGGCAGGTGTTCCACAATAAAACCACTTTAATTGCCACCCATCGGTTTTCGCTGGTCAGCCTGTGCGATCGGGTGGTGTTGATGGATGAGGGCAAACTGGTGGCGGTGGGTACCCATGCCGAATTGCTGGCGACCCAGCCGCTGTATCAGAAGCTGCACCGCTTGCAGGAATTGCGCTCTTCCCTGGGAGACTGGGGGCTGGAACTGGCCGAAGAACGGGAAAAAGGAAAAGAGCTGGCCTTGCCTGAGGATGATGAAGATGATTTGGAGACGCTTGTCGAAAGCGTCGGGGAGGCTTAGGTATGTCCATGGACGTGCTGGCGGTGCCTGTTAAAGCTTCCGAGCGACGGGAATCGGGCTTGCAGGATCTCAAGCTGTTGGGCAAGCTGTGGCCGTATATGAAGGCATACAAGAAATCCCTGTTAATTTCTTTCATATTGCTGCCGGTGATTGCCCTGGCCGAAATGGGCCAGACCTTTGTGATTCGCTTTGCGATTGACGGGCCAATCAAGGCTGGGGACATTCAGGGGCTTTTGGGGTATGCGGCGGGCTTTGCGGCGTTGCTGCTGCTCAATTACCGGGTGCGGTACGTGCAAATGGCGGAATCGCAGAATACCGGCCAAAAAATCATTCGGGACTTGCGTACGGATTTGTACCGGCATTATCAAACCCTCTCGCCCCGCTTTTATCAGCGGCACCCGTTGGGCAAGCTGGTTACCCGGCTGACCTCCGATATCGAGAACCTCAGCGAGATGCTCTCATCCGGCGGCCTGTCCATTTTGGCGGATGTGGCCATGATCCTGGGCGCGATGGCGGGGATGTTCCTGATGAACTGGAGCCTGGCGCTGGTGACGATTGTGACCCTGCTGATACTGCTCTCGCTGATGGAGGTTTTCCGCAGCCGCGCCCGGCATGCCTACGATGAAATCCGGGTGAAGGCGGCCCGAATCAACGCCTTCCTTCAGGAAAATTTTGCCGGTATGGAACTGGTGCAGCTCTATCGCCGAGAGGAAAAGAATTACGAGCATTTTGAGGCGTTGAACCGAAGCAATCTGCAAAGCGGGCTGGATTCCATTCTGTATTCCACCTCGTTTAACGCCGTGGTGGATTACATGACCCTGATTACCCTGGTGCTGATTTTGTGGCTGGGCGGCCTGCGGGTGCAGGAAGGCGTCTTGACTATCGGGGCGCTGGTGGGTTTCTTCCTTTTTGTGCGTAAAATGTTTGAGCCGATTGAGGATGTCAGCGAGAAATACAGCATCCTGCAATCCGGGCTGGCTTCCATCGATAAGGTCATGGCCCTGTTTCAGGAAAGGCCGGATATTCTGCACCAGCAACTTGCCTCAGAGCCGGAAGCCGCCGATTACGCCAAGGCGCAAGGCGGCATTACGCTGGAAAACCTCACCTTCGGCTATAAGCCGGATCATCCCATCCTGAAGAATATCGATTTGCAGATTCGGCCCGGCGAAAAAATCGCCATCGTCGGCCCGTCCGGCGCGGGAAAAACTACGCTGATTAAACTGTTGCTTCGGTTCTACGATGTGGATTCCGGCTCCCTGAAGCTGGACGGGAAAGACGTGCGGGACTGGAACCTGCATGCCTTGCGCCGTAACGTGGTGTCCATCCAGCAGGATGATTTTTTGTTTTCCCGCTCGGTGACGGAAAACATTGCGCTGGCTCCCTATGAGCCGGGTATGGAAGCGGCGCTTCGTCATGCCGCTGAACAGAGCAACGCCTTAAAATTGATTGAGCGTTTGCCCAATGGTTTTCAGGAAGTGCTGGAGGAGCGGGGCAAAAATTTATCCGCCGGGGAAAAGCAGTTGTTGCTGTTTGCTCGCGCCATTTACCACGATCCGGCCATTCTGGTGCTGGATGAAGCGACTTCTGCCATTGATCCCGTGACGGAAAACCTGGTGCAGGAGGCCATGCACAAACTGATGGAAGGCCGCACTGTGCTGATTGTAGCCCATCGCCTTTCCACCATTCAGCAGGTGGATCGCATTCTGGTAATGGAGCATGGCCGCATTGTGCAGCAGGGATCCCATGCGGAACTGGTCAAGCAACCCGGCCTGTATCAGCAGTTTTATCGGTATCAGGAACTGCTCAGCCATGCCGGTTAATAGCCATTGTCGCCTTTCAGAATAAATCCAGTATGCAAGTATTGACGGAAAAACTGAGAGCGCCGGAGTTACGGGTGGCATCGTGGTTGAATACCCAGCCGCTCACGCTGACCGGGCTGCGGGGGCGGGTGGTTCTGGTGGATTTCTGGGATTATACTTGCATCAATTGCCTGCATACCCTGCCCTACTTAAAAGAATGGCATGCCTGTTACGCCGATGCCGGGCTGACTGTTCTGGGCCTTCATGCGCCGGAATTCGCCTTTGCCAAAGATGCGGAGCGGGTTCGCCAGGCAGTAGAGCGATTGGAAATTGCCTACCCTGTGGCGCTGGATAATGACTTCCTCACCTGGAACGGTTTTGCCAACCGGGCCTGGCCTGCCAAATACCTGATTGACCCGCACGGCTACATTCGCGCCTTTCACCACGGGGAGGGCAGTTACCGCGAGTTTGAATTGTTGATACAGGCCCTGTTGCGCGAATGCAATCCTGATCAGGTTTTTCCCGATCCAATGCCTGTAATCAGGGACGTGGATCAACCCGGCGCGGCCTGCTACCGGCCTACGCCGGAGCTGTACTTGGGTTATGGACGTGGAGAATTCGGCAATCCGGAAGGCAATCCGCCGGAAAGGCTGGTAACATACGCCGATCCGCCGAATGAATGTATTCCCGAAACCCTTTACCTGCAAGGTGACTGGTGGAGCCGCAAGGAATATATTGAATCGGCAGGGGGGCAGGCGGCCCAAATCCACTTGCAATACCGGGCCGCGCAGGTCAATTTGGTGCTGGCCCCGGTTGGGGAGGGTCCGCTCATTGTAAAGCTTCTGCTGGACGATCAACCCTTACCCCCCAATATACGGGGCGAAGATGTGGCACTTCTGGACGGGCAAAGCGTCATAATGGTCGATGCCGCTCGCCTGTACCGGTTGCTTTCCCACACGGGGTTTGAATCGCACCGGCTGAGCCTGTCTGTTTCGCAAGAGGGCTTGCGCGCTTACGCATTCACATTTGTGGGGTGCCTTGTTTCATCCTGAATTTGAGCCCTGCATTTGAGCAAGGTACACTGGTAGAAATACGGATTTAAAACAAGAAGGAGCAGGACATGAGCATTAAAGGGTTTGCCACTCCCGAAGGAACCCGCCGCTACCGGGAACGCTTTGAGGGAAAATCCGCCGGGGGGCTTGCCATTGCGGAAGGCCATTTTCGCGAAACCGCTCAAGGACTCTCCTTAACCAGCCTGGGAATGGGTACCTACCTGGGTTCGCTGGACGAGCAGACTTGCCGCGAGATGACGGACGCCGCCGTGCGTTCCGTGGCTTCCGGGGCTATTAACGTGCTGGATACGGCTATCAACTACCGCTACCAGTTATCTGAGCGGGCATTGGCCAAGGCGTTGAAAGAACTGCTGGCCCAAGGCTTCCAGCGGGACGAGATTTTCATTTGCTCCAAGAACGGCTTTATTTCTCCAGATGCTGAACGGCAACAGCGCGGCGAGGATTTTCGCGAATGGTTCCGGGGCCATTACATCGATTCCGGCATGATTCAGCCAGAGGACATTGCGGGCGGCATGCATTGCATGGCCCCGGCTTATCTGGAAGATCAGTTGAGCCAAAGCCTCGCCAATCTGGGTGTGGGAACCCTGGACTTGATTTATCTGCACAATGCGGCGGAATCCCAGTTGCCGGAAATTGGCCGGGAATCCTTTATGCGCCGCCTGCGGCTGGCCTTTGAGTTTTACGAGAAAGCCCGCGCCGAGGGACGGATTCGTTATTATGGCATGGCCACCTGGAATTGTTTCCGAGTGGAGCCGGAAGAAAGCGGCGAGTATTTGGGCTTGCAAGACGTGGTTCGTCTGGCGGAATCCGTCGGAGGGGCCGAGCATGGGTTCCGCTTTATCCAGTTACCGTTCAACCTGGCGTTTAACGAGGCGCTTACGCTGGCCTCTCAGCCGGTGCAGGATGGACAGAACGATGACATGTTTTCTCTGCTGGAAGCGGCCATGGCGCTTGGGATTGGGGTATTTACCAGTGTGCCGCTGTTGCAGGGCCAATTGCTGAGCGAAACCCGCCTGCCCAAGTTCGAAGGGCTGGAAACCCCGGCGCAGGAATGCTTGCAGTTTGTTCGCTCCAACCCTGGTGTGCTGGCACCCCTGATAGGCCATAAACAGCCGGGCCATGTGGCGCAAAACCTTCGAGTGGCCTCCGTGCCGCCCCTGGTGCTGGCCGAGTTCGAGGAAATACTGTCCTCGTCATAGAAGAAGAACAAGCAGCGGGGTTTGGGTAACGCCCTGACCGGGCAATAGAGCCTACTGGCCATGCTTTGGTATGCTATTAAAGCAACTCGTATAAAGGAGCAGCATGCATGTTACGGTCGTTAACCCCCTGGTTTGTCGGTTTTTTGATTGGCGCTTGCGTGTGGTTGTGGACTTTCGCCCCGGTGGCGCGGCGGGCAACGGTCATGCTGGGCCGGGTGGAAAGCCGGAAATCGCCCATGGACATGCCGGACTGGTACCAGGCCAAGTGGGAACAAGGCGAACGTTACGTGGAAATCGGCCCCATGCGGCAAATTGCCGTGGATGAAACGAAACCGGCCAAACGTAAAGCGGCCACGGTTCGTGGGTACTGGTAAGAAAGAAACGCCGTTTGCCTAGTAGAAACAGGAGTCTTCGGTCTGGGCGATTTCAGAAAGCTTATCCAGATCAGTGATCACGATTTTGCCGCCGCGCAGATAGTTAATGCAGCCGTAGTTTTTCTTCAGGCGGCTGATGATCCGCACGGATTCCTCATAGGCAATGCCGGTCATGCTGGCAATGTAATCGTGGGGCAATTGAATGTTCAGCAGCTTGCCTTCCGGTGTTTCCGAAAAACCGTCCCGTTTAAAGTGGTACAGTAAAATCTTGGAAACCCGCGCATCGGTCTTTTTCACCACCTGGTTGTGGGTTTCGTAGTTAAACCAAAGCACCTGCCCCAGCGCGGTAATAACGCCTAGGGCCACTTGCGGGAAGCGTTCCACCAGGCGCACGAAGTTGCTTTTTTCAATGAACATCACCGTGGTGTCCATCAACGCTTCGGCGGAATAGGGCATGGGCTTGTCTGTCAGGGCGCCGGTCACGCCAAAGAATTCCCCGATGGAGGACAGGCGCACAATGGTGCTTTCCCCGTCGGAAGAGTATTTAACCAGCTTAACGCACCCTTTTAGCACGAAATAAATCTTGGAGCCGGTATCGCCGGGCAGATCCCGCTCGTAGAAAATAACGGTTTCCTTGTCGTAGTTGGCTTCATAAAAATAGCCGGAAATGCTTTGCAGTTCCTGATCGGTCAGGCTCTCGAAAAGAGGGATTTTGCGGAAACGGGGGATCAGGTCACTTTTATTTTCGAGGGATAGCGCCAAGGGTTGACCTCAGACTTTCTAGGGAACTGAATGATTGTCCACACTGTTTATGATTCAAGTACCACGTATTATAGGAGTAACAAACCCGGCTCGCAAGCTCGGCTGATCATGTCGGGACAACCCTTTGCCGTTGCCTTAGATCCCGTTGGGTCGAATTTTACTGCTGAATGCGCCGGGAAGTCGCCGTTTGGTATGGGGCTTGCCGCAAGGTCCGGTTGGCGTTCCGGAATCGTACCCGTTGGGAGCAGGTATGCCCCAGGTCGGAATATAAAGAAGGCGGCGCGTAGTTGCGGAACGTATCCGTCCAGTTGCCATAGGAAACCGGCTTGATGTGCCGATCCACGGCGGCAATGGCGTCCTGATCCTCCTGCCGGTAGGCGGGCGGTGAGAACAGGGCGTTTTCATACTCCTGAAAATACGGGCTAAGGCGCAGGCACACGCAAGAAGAGCCGGTGCGCTCAAAGGAAACCAGTTGCTTGTTATGCAGCGTGGTTTGTAATGCTTGGTGGGTCATCGTTTTCAGGTTCTTTCCCTCATAAGCCTGCGGTTGCAGGGGCGGGGCGTCCAGGGTGTAGTCCGTTAAGCCAAACAGGATTTGGGGATATTTCTGATAAGACAGCGCGCGGGCGCGGATTTGCCGCAAGGTGTAGGGCTTGCCGCCCAGTTTGTAGCGGCGGTTGGTTTCAAAATCGTTTACTTGGCTCAGGGAGGTTACGGGGTAATGATCGAGGATAATGCGCATGGCAATGGCGTTGTGGGCATTAATCCAGTAGGCGGCCTGATCCTCTCGGGTGGGGAAGTAAGAGGCGTCGCTATCCGGCGAAACGCTGGCCAATTGATCGAGGTACTCGTTAAGTCGGCGGGGGAACGCCCGTATTCTGGCAAAGTCTACCTCGCCACCGCTGGAAACCCAGTGCGTTAGGATATCTTGCCACACATGGTGTCGAAACGGACGGGTCGTCAACGCGTCATTCAGCACCTGCCCCGCCTGGGAGGCCGGTGGTATCAGCATGGCCAGGCATAGGCAGCCCAGCAGAACACAGTAAACAAACCGTTGCTTCAACGAGATTTCTCCATACTCTCTCAATCGACCGCAGCACATGAAACTTTACAGTTCTGCGGTAAAAGGGTGAATCGGGGAGTGTGCCCGAAGTGAAATTTGTTCCTATCTTTGACGGGAGCGTCCTGTGCAGGCGTTCCTGTCGGTGTGTTTCAAGCCTTGTGTGGATGTAGACCCTCGTAAAGTGATGACCCCAAACGATGATTAATTCATGGCGCTGCTTAACCTTTGCCGAATGGCTTCATACAATACGATGGCGACCGAGTTGGACAGGTTCAGGCTGCGGCTGTCGGGCCGCATGGGAATTCGAATGCTGGCATCCAGGTTCTCTTCAATCAGCCAGGCGGGCAGGCCGTGGCTTTCGCTGCCGAAAACCAGCAGGGCATCTTGGGGGTAGGCCACGTCGGAATAATTTACCTTCGCCTTGGTGCTTACAAAATAAGGTTTCCAGCCCGGCTTTTGCGCCAGAACATCCTTGAAATCAGGCACATGCCGGATGGGAATATCGTCCAGATAATCCATGCCCGCCCGTTCCAGGTATTTGTCGTTCAGCCGGAAGCCCAGGCTGCCCACCAGGAACAAATCCGCGCCCGTACACGCGCAGAGACGCGCAATATTCCCGGTGTTTTGGGGAATGCGCGGCTCTACCAGAACAACGGCGATCCGGGGATCAGCCTTTAAATTCAGTGGCGTCGAGGATGGATTGGTAAATGGGGTCATTGAGCATTTTTTCCGTGCCCAAAACAACACAGGACAGCGGATCGTTGGCGATATGCACCGGCACGTCCACTTCCTTGGCGATCAGCTCATCCATACCGGCCAGCAGCGCGCCGCCACCAGCCAGCACAATGCCTCTGTCCACAATGTCCGCCGCCAGTTCGGGCGGGGTCATTTCCAGGGTGTTTTTAACCCCGGCCACAATCTCCATTAGGGTGGGGAACAGGCATTCACGGATTTCGGTGCTGTTGACGGTAATGGTGTGCGGCAGGCCGTTCAGCAGGTTCAGGCCGCGAACCTCCATCTCTTCCTCTTCATGGTTGCGGAACGCCGAACCCATGCGGATTTTGATTTCCTCGGCGGTGCGCTCCCCAATGGAAAGGTTATGCACTTTTTTCAGGTGATCCTGAATGTTCTCGTTCAGCTCGTCACCGGCGGTGCGCAAGCTTTTGGAGACTACGATCCCTTTTAAGCTGACCACGGCGATTTCGGTGGTGCCGCCACCGATGTCGATGATCATGGAGCCCGTGGGTTTATCCACCGGCATACCAGCGCCAATAGCGGCAGCCATGGGTTCATCCACCAGATTAACGGTGGTTGCGCCGGTTTGCAGAGCGGCATCGGCTACGGCGCGTCGTTCCACTTCGGTTACGCCGCTGGGAATACCAATGACCACCCGGCCAGGCCGCATGCCAAACGCACCGGGGCCGCCATTTACTTTTTCGATAAATCTTTTGAGCATTTTTTCCGCCCACTCGAACTCGGCAATCACGCCGTCCCGCAACGGGCGCGTGGCGCGGATGTTGCCGGGGGTGCGGCCAATCATTTCGCGGGCGGCCAGGCCCACTTCAATCACTTCCGGCGGATTCTTGCTGTAGTCGATGGCGACTACGGAAGGCTCTCTCAGGACGACACCCTTGGTGGTCGTGCATACCAAGGTATTAACGGTGCCCAGATCAATACCCATGTCGTTGGTGCTTTTGCGAAAGAAGTCAAAAAGTCCCACAGTCCTTACCTCAGCAAATCAATGATAGAACTTTGACGGCCGGACGAATGCCCGAACGAGAGTCCTCCCTGTTTCTTATTATTCCTTATGATCCCTATGTGGACAAGGACTTTTGTCGGCACAACCCCAGAGTGCGCGTAAACAGCTATTTGGGGCTTTATCCCACGCTGTTGGCTAGCCAGCTTAGGTAGTCGGCCGATCCGCCCCGAATGGGCAGGACGATGAATTCTGGCGTGGTGTAGCTGTGCAACGCCAGAATACGGGCTTCCAGGGCATTTAGCTGCGCGTTTACAGTTTTAATAATCAGCAGGATTTCGCTGTCCTTTTGCAGTTTTTCTTCCCATATGTAAAAGGATTGCACAGGGCTTTGCGCGCCTACCACATTCACGCATGCGGCCAATCGCTCGGTGACGATGGCTTCCGCAATCGCTTCCGCCTCCTTTGCCTGACTGCACGTTACCAGCACGATACAGGCATCTCTCTTATGATCAGGGTGAGGCATTTTCGGTTCGCTCCTTCAAATCTGGCTGAAATCTGATAAACGAAATATAAAGATTGTGAGACACAGCTTTAAAATCATGGCCTTGTCCTTGACCCGCAGTTTGCCATAGGGTTTAATACAGCTTAATTAAAATACTTGATACCCACCATTTATCAAGTCACCGAGAGAGACCATTTTCAAGCAAAAGCCATTCGAAAGGTAGGCGGCCCTTTTTAGATCAAAAGAAAGTTTGGCAATAAAAAGGGACGTGTTGTGTTGTCATGGATGATGATACGCCACCTGGGAGAACTGGCTTTTTTAGTCGGTTAAACCTGTTTGTTTTGTAATTTAAAGTTCTTGAGAACAAGAACATTGTTGAAGGAGACACCCATGAAAGCTAAATTGTTGACCGTGACCTTGTTGGGCTTGGCTGTTGCTACCACCTTGACCCTGACCGGCTGCAAAAAAGAAGAAACCACCAGCACCGAAACCACCCAAACCACTGAAGCTACCACCCAAACCCCGGAAGCTGGTACTGCTTCTTCCACCGAAACCACCAACACCACTGAAACCACCAGCACCACCCCGGCTACCGGTGAAGCTTCCACCACCACCACCGAAACCACCAGCACCACCGCTGTGCCTGCTGCTGGCGAAGAGAAAAAAGCCGAAGAGCACAAAGCTGAGTAGTTTCGGGTTTCCGGAATCAATCACAAGCTTTAAAAAGCCTTCCCAGCAATGGGGAGGCTTTTTTCGTGCGGATAAACGAGAAGAACTGCGAATCAGTTGTGTGCCAGTCCGTAAATCCAGTGGTTAAGGCTTTGTAAGATCCTTAAAAAGCGCCCAGGCGGCTTGCCAGGCGGCGCGAATTTCCTGCCGGTATTGCGCAAACCGGCGGCGACCTTCCTCCCACGGTGGAACCCGGTAAAAAAAACGCACCTTTTGTTCGGAGGAATACATGCGTAGCATATAGGCGGGCAGGTCTTTTCCGTCTTTTAAGAACACGGCCATCTGCCTAAGCAGCTCCAATTGGGCGTCCATGTAGAACAGTTCGCTTTGCTGCTTGTCTTCATCGGCCTCAAAGTGCCATAGTGCCTGATAGGCGCACTCCAGCGAGGGATCGGGTGGTTCATCCAGCGCTTCTGGCCAGCGGTTAATCGCCAGACGAGGCTCAATTTCCTCGTTGATGACCGCCTCTATCAACTGGGCTGCCCGTTGACGCTTTGCTGCCTTTCCTTTTAGCCTTGCAAAGGCCATTAGCGGTGGAAGCGATTCGGTGTTGGAACTCACAGGGTGGGGACTCCCTTGCAATGCGGCGCCACTATTTTTATTATAGGAAGATCCTGAAAGATTTCAGGACGCCTATCTGTAGGAGATTTATGCTTGTTTGCCTGCATTCCCCGCCTTTCGCCATGCCGCCCGATGTGAAGCCCCCCTTGACTGGCAGGCACATTCTGGTGACGCACCCCCTGCCAGGCATAGAGCCAGCGGAGGGGACGCCATTTGAAGCTCGTTTGGCCGCCTGGGGCGCCCATGTGAGTCATGTTCCGCTGGTGGAAGTGGGTTTGACCGCGTTCGACTGGCGGCCGACGAACGCTTACGACTGGGTTTTCTTCACTAGCAAAAATGCTGTTCGGGCGTTTTATGAGTCGGCCTTGGCGGCTTGTGCGCTATTAAAGGACGCCCAAATTGCGGCGGTCGGCCCGACGACAGCCGAGGCGGTTTCCAGTCGGGGCGGCAAGGTGGCTTTCGTGTCTCCCCGCTATGATGCCCAAAGTGCAGCCCAGTCTTTTTGCGAAACGTTTGATGTGGCCGGGCAGACGATCTTATGGCCCTGCGGTAACCTGGCCCATCCGCAGTTGGCTCACACGCTGACTGCCGCAGGTGCTTTGGTTGCCCCGCTCACCGTATACGAAACCCGCCTGCGTCAAGCCTTAACGCCATTAGAGCAGGCATGTTTCGATATTTCGGTGGATTTGCTGGTTTTTACCAGCCCTTCCGCCGTGGAAGCCTTTGCCGGGCTTCGGCAGACATCGGGGAGGATCAACGCTTCAACCGCCGCCGCCCTGGTGGCCTGCTTGGGGCCAAAAACCGCGCAGGCCGCTCTGGAACGCTTGGGGCGGGTCGATATTCAACCGGAATCTTATACATTGGAAGCATTGGCCCAGGAAATCCGTCAATTTGACCTGAAACTGAAAGGGGAACGCTGATGCTGCATCCTGTAATTGAACGAATGGAGGCCGATCCGAAACGCCTCAAAGACCATTGGTCGCTCCCCCGCGAGGATGCCCGGTTTTTGTACCTGTTGTGCCGTATCGGACGTTTTCAGCGCATGCTGGAGGTTGGCACTTCCATCGGCTATTCCACGTTGCACCTGGCGCTGGCCGCCTCCTTGCAGGATGGCCATGTGACGACCATTGACGCTTCCGCAGAACGACAAGCCCAGGCATTGCAAGCCTTGCAGGAGGCGCAGCTTGCCGATCGCGTGGCCTTGTTGCAGGGGGATGCCCTCACGGTGTTGAATGGGCTGCTTGCCCAGGGCAAAGCCTACGACTTTATGTTTATTGACGCCAGAAAGTCGGAATACATTCAGTATCTTTCTCTCGCGGAGGCGCTATTGCCTGTCGGTGGCGTTCTGTTGGCGGATAATACCCGTTCTCACCGCCAGCAAACTGCCGACTTTATTGCGCAAATTACCGGGTCTTCCTTGTGGGAAGCCAGCGATTTGGAAACGCCCAATGGGTTTGTGCTGGCCCGCAAGCGGAAATAACGCTCTGCTGCGGCTATAACCGATTCTTTTTGACGGGTTGGCTGGTGAATAGTGGGAAGATTGAAAATGAGAAGTTTTGCAGTATGATAAGCGTAGCGGAATAGACTAGGGTGCTTTCCTGCATTCTGGATTTCAGGACTCCGGTACCTTCCTGATGCGTTCAATATCCGGATTCCCCCAAAAGTACGGACCAAGTCAATGACTGATAGTTTTATTGAAACAATTCAAAAGAGTAAAACTGGCGCCGGTAACGGAACTGCGCTTTCCTGCTACGAAACCCCGCTGGTAACCGTCGATATCGTGCTTTGCACGGTCATTCAAAATCGTCTCAAAGTGCTTCTCATTCAAAGGAAGCAACCGCCTTACGAGCATATGTGGGCTATTCCCGGGGGCTTTATCCATATGGGAGAGACCCTGGAACAGGCCGCCAGCCGCCGTTTGTTTGAAGAGACGAACGTCAACCATATTTACCTGGAGCAGTTAGGCTCCTTTGGCCAGCCCGATCGTGACCCCAGGGCGCGCGTTATTACGGTCGCCTATTATGCGCTGGTGAGCGCGGAAAAACTGAACGTGCAAGCCCATGCCAATGCGGAAGACGTCGGTTGGTTCAGCGTCAATGAATTACCGGAACTGGGTTTTGACCATGCCGAGATTGTTCAAAAGGCGCTGGTGAAGCTCAAGCGGCACTTGGAATCCTCTTCAGTCGCCTTCCAGTTGTTGCCGGATAAGTTTACCCTGACCGAATTGCAACGCGTTTATGAGTTGATTCTGGGTAAGACCCTGGACAAGCGGAACTTCCGCAAAAAAATTCTTTCCTCCGATATCCTCAAGGATACCGGGGAAACCAAGATGGAAGGCTATCATCGCCCGGCCCAGCTCTATTCTTTCGCCAGTCTCCGCACGGCGGAAGCTTCCTGATTGAGTGGGTTATTTCTGCTGTAGCCATCCCTGCGATTCCTAAAGGTGGGCTTGCCATATGACATAGCGGCTTCTTTTTATACCAATTCCATCAATTAAGGGCATTTAGAATCCATCCATAACCGACAATGGATTGTACCAGGCCTGGATTATCGTAGAAGTGCTTTAATTGAGCTTCTAATTGGTTTTCCACTTCATCTAAACTG